>JANOEM010000677.1:0-2133 GCA_031413195.1 Actinomycetes bacterium | reverse complement strand
CGTGCAGTTCCGTGGAGACACCGGCAGCGATGAGCCGCTGCGCGTAGTCGATGTCTTCGTCGAGGAACATGTCCAGCTCGCCGACCGTGATCATGGTCGGGGGCAAGCCGGCGAGTTCGGTTGCGCGCGCTGCCGCGGCGTAGTGCGAGACATCGTCGGAGCCGGCCTGAGACACGGATCGTAGACGGGAGTCGACGACCCCACCTGGAGTAGCCTCTGCGCCCAGACCTCCCCATCGAATCCGCCTCGTTGCCCGGTGGCACGCCGCCGGGGAGAGGATTCTGGTCCGTGACAGGCGTCCTCCCGGCAACCGTCAAGCGCAGACGTAGGGAGCGAGCAAGGTTGTCATCGCGTTGACGCATTGGGCTGCGCCGACGCCGAAGGTGACTCCGTTGAAGACGGTGTTGAAGATCTTCACCGTACCAGCGTTTTGAAGGACGCTGTTGGTGCCACCAGTGATGTACGAATCCCGGATGAGTATCGTTCCAGCGACGCGGTTTTGGACGCCGTAGTTGTTAGTACCACCGGTCGCAGTCGCAGTGACGTTGGTCAGCGTCGACGTAGAGTTCTCGTTTAAGACGGCTACGGCGTAGCCGCTGCCGGTTGCTCTGATGTTGAGGTTGGTCATGGTCGGCGACGACGCGATGTTATCGATGCCGTCGGTCTCGGTGGTGCCCCCGGTTGCGGTGATCGTGAGATCGCGCAGGCTGAGGTTGCCTGCACTGTTGGTGCGGGTCACGATCGCGTAGCTGTACAGGTTGCCGCCGGTGTTGGCGATGGTGAGGTCGCGGATCTCGGCGTGCAGGTTGGGGCCGGTTGCCCGAACCGTGACCTTGCCGGCAGAAAAACTGTAGGGGTCTAGGTTTGATCCGCAGGCGCAGGTGATGGTCGTGGTGTTTTGGCCGGAGCCTTCAATGTCGACGTAGTCCTTGACAACAATGGCATCAGTTTCGGCGTAGACGCCGGGGGCGACCCTGATTAGATACGGCACCGCTGCGCTACTCGCAGGCAACGTGGTCCCGATCGCGGCCAACGCAGCCGACACCTTGGCGTAATCGCCGTTTGCGGTGGCGACCCATAACACCCGAGCCGGAGTCGCCCCGTTGGTACCCGCAACTCCTATCGGTCCGGTTGCTCCTATCGGTCCGGTTGCTCCGGTCGGTCCGGTTGCTCCTGTCGGTCCGGTTGCCCCTGCAGGTCCGGTGCCGGTTGTTCCTGCGGGTTGGTAGAAGCCGGCGATGTCACCAATGATGTTGACGGTGCCGGCAAGGTTGAAAATATTGACCGCCCCGGTAGCCGACAACGTGACCGTGACAAGATTCGGCGTCGGGTTCTGCCCGGCAGCAGTGTTCAAGTTCGACGCGTTCGGACGGGGCCCGTCAGCAGGGAACAGCGTCACGAAACTCGACACCGTCGGCCCGACTGCAGTGGTGTTGATCACAATCGCGGTCGCGGACGCCGGGATCACACACTGACCGTTGCTGCCCGTGGCTTGCACTGTCAAGGTGTCACCAGCACCAATCGGTGTTGCTCGCGGTCCAACCGTGTCAGGTGCTGGACGGGTGTCAAGCAACCTGCACGGTGTGATCGGCACGAACACACTTGCAGCACCGTTACCGGCAGCGTCAACATACGCGATCGCGCCGCCACCGACCCCGACCGCGATCGCCGCACCAATCGCCGACCACCGCAACCGTGACACCGAACGACGACCTGTGGTCGGCAACCGGTCAACACCGTGTGAATCGTTCATCATGAATCCCTTCGTGACTGTTGACTACCAGCACCGCCACAGACTCTTTCACGTTTCTCGGATCCAAATGACCAACCCATGACGGACCAAACCGTTGCGAACACGACCTCACATATCGAGCGTCGTCAAGGAGATCGCGGCGCTGCCGAACCTCGGTTTCGAGCTGCTCAACTACTCAGACAAAGCGGTCGGCGCCGCTGCGACGGTCAGCCGTTGAGGGCCCGATCGAGGGCGGCCATCTCGTCGCGCATCCACCGCTGCGATGCCTCGGCGTGAGGCACGAGGACATCGGATCCGTGGATGCACTTGCCGTAAACGTGCAGTTCCGTGGAGACACCGGCAGCGATGAGCCGCTGCGCGTAGTCGATGTCTTCGTCGAG
>JANOEM010000676.1:0-7288 GCA_031413195.1 Actinomycetes bacterium | reverse complement strand
CACGTCGGCGTCGCCAGCGATCACGTCATCGAGAGCTTCCGCAACGACCTGTGGCCCGGCTACAAGACGAGTGCCGGGATGGACGAAGAACTGCTCGTCCAGATTCCGCTGATGGAAGCGGCCCTGGTCGCAATGGGCATCACCACGTGGGCGATGGTCGAACACGAAGCAGACGATGCGCTGGCGGCAGCGGCAGCCCTTGCCGATGCGGACCCGCGGGTCAGCCAAACCCTGATCATCACGCCGGACAAAGATCTTGGGCAGTGCGTTCGCGGTACCCGTGTCGTGCAGTACGACCGCCGCAAGGACGAGATCATCGACGAAGCCGGCGTGATCGCCAAGTTCGGAGTCCCGCCCTCATCGATCCCCGACTATCTCGGCCTTGTCGGTGACACAGCCGATGGGTTCCCCGGGCTCGCCGGTTGGGGCGCGAAAGGCGCAAGCACGGTGCTGGCCCGTTTCGGGCACATCGAGGACATCCCGGCCAGTGCCGCCGATTGGGGCGACCTCAAGGTGCGTGGCGCCGACTCCTTGGCCGCAACGCTGCGCGACAACTTCGACAACGCCTTGCTGTTCCGCCGGATCGCCACCGTCGTGACGGAGATCGATGTCGGCTCGGTCGACGACTGGCACTGGATCGGCCCAACGCCTGAGTTTGCAGGGATTTCGCAGGAGTTGGACGCGGCGCACCTGTTCGAGCGGGCATCGAGACTGGCCGATGTGATCGCTGCGAAAAATACTGAGACCCGCTGAATGAGGTGACGGCCAGGTTGCCTGCGGCACACAGGCGAGACCGTTGAAGGCTGCTACATCCCTGTCCTGACCTGGTTCCCGGACGACTGTTGCACAGGACCCGACCGTCACCTCACCCAACGGGTATCGAACGGTGTCGTCAGACTAGCTGGGCGCTACCCTGCTCACACTGTTGGCGTCCGACGTCAGCTCGGAGGGTTGCGAGAGCGGCCGAATCGGCACGCCTGGAAAGCGTGTGAAGTGCAAACTTCCGTGGGTTCAAATCCCACACCCTCCGCTCCAAGGATGCGGGCGAAGTCGCCCATTTCGAACCTGTTGCGGTCAGTCGGGTTGGAAAGCACCTGCAAGACTTCCGCAATGGGTCCGCCTGTACCAGCCGGTTCGGTCAGCGGACACGATCAGGTTTCGGGTTCAGGATGAGCGACATGATCGGTTTGACGGTCGGCGACGACGAGGCCGCGATGAGGCTTGCGTTGAAACAGGCTGAGATGGCCGAAGCCCACTCCGATGTGCCCGTCGGCGCGGTGATCGTGCTCGACGGTCGGGTGATCGCAGCCCGCCACAACGAACGCGAGCTCCGCGAAGATCCGACGGCCCATGCCGAGGTCCTTGCACTGCGCGACGCCGCTACCGTGGTCGGCAACTGGCGACTCGACGGGTGCACGATGTACGTCTCGCTCGAGCCGTGTCCGATGTGTGCGGGAGCGATGGTCAACGCTCGCGTTCCCCGCGTCGTGTTTGCTGCTGCCGATCCGAAAGCCGGCGCCGGGGGCAGCGTGATGAATCTTCTCGCCGACCCGCGATTGAACCATCGCTGCGCGGTGGTTCAGGGGGTCTTGGCAGACGAGGCGTCGGCGCTGTTGAAGTCCTTCTTCGCAGCCCGCCGACGTTCGTCGGGGTCAGTTACGCCGACGGATTCCGTCGATCAGACGCCGTAGCGCGCCGCGCCGTTCGGTGCTGATCGAGGCAGCCTGCGGGTTCTCCAACAGCTCTGTCGGAGGGGGATCCAACGTCTGAACAGGCCATTCGCCCGCCGGTGCACTGCCGTCCATCGGATCGATCGATTCGAAGACCGCAGAGGCTGTCAACTGCTCCGGTGAGGGGACAGCTGCGACGCCGTATGGCTGAGTGTTCGTCGCCGGCGTGCTCGTGTTCGGGGTCGAGCTGCCGGAGTCGGAGAAGCCGATCGGTTCTGGTCTTCCCGCCGCAGTGACGTGCATCGGCCCGAAGGTCACCGGTGCAGCTCGTGTCGGGGTGATCGTGGCCGCTTCGATTGCGTTGATTGCCCGGCGAACCGCGGCAGCAACATCTTCCGGCACGGGAATCGACCCGAAGTCGGGTACGAAACTCGGTGGTGTCGTCGGGTCTTGTGGCGCCGACCCGACCCGATCCAACCCGACCCGATCAAGCGAGGTCGACTGGAACGACATCGGTGCAGATGAGGTCGGCTCGAACGACGCTGCGTGGAACGACGCCGTATGCAGCGATGCCGGTTCCATCTCGGCCGCGGGTGTGGCCGGCGTGATCGATGCCAGCGGCGCCGTGGTTGCCGCCGAGGCGAGTGGTGTGAAGCCCGCATTCGTCTCGGTCGGGGTCATCGACGCGAGCGGCGAAAGCGGCGTGAGCGACGACAGTGACGTGAGCGAGTTGAGCGAAGTGAGCGAATTGAGCGAATCCGGTGCATCGACCTGGGCTGTGCCGTTGGCACCTGCACCCTTCGAGGCGTACAGCGGTGTCAGCGAGGCGAGCACGTCGCCGGGGTCGGCCGAAAGGGGCGCAACGAGTGCGACTGGGTTCGTAGTCGACACGGTCGGCTGGGCAACGATCATGGCCGCGAGTTGGGTCAGGTCGACCTTCGGGGGCTCGACCGCCGCAACCATTGGTTCGACGATCGCTGCCGCATCGTCTTGCGGCTGTGCCTCCGGCTCGATCGCCAGATCGGGTTCCGGCTCGATAGTCATTCCCGGCAGGCGGGGCCCATCGGCGCTGACCCGAACCTCGGGTCGAGCGTTCGACAACACGGTCGGAGCCACACGCTCGGCCGATCCGACATGCGAAATCCGCATCGTCGGCTTGGTGTCGGCCGCCGGCAGCGTCGGTGGGGCGACCAGGCTCACCTGGTCGGTGTCGATGGTGTCGATGGTGTCGATGGTGTCGATGGTGTCGAGGGTGTCGACAGTTTCGAGGGTGTCGACAGTTTCGACAGTTTCGACAGTTTCGAGGGTGTCGACAGTTTCGAGGTTGTCGATGGTGTCGGTCGGTTCCGGGCTTTGCCACGGGTTCGGCGCGATTGTCCACTCGGTCGGTCCGTCAGCGACCCACACATCGACCACCGGCTCGCCGTTGACGGCGATCGCAGCGGCTGGGGAAACGGCCGTCGACCAAGCTGCAAGCTCGGCGACGAGAGGCTCGACCTCCGGGGCAATCGTGAAGAACGATGAATCGTCGATCGCCGGCACGAACTCGACCTCGACTGGTTCGTGCTCAACGGTCAGCGCCGGCACTTCTTCGGTCGGCGCATCGGTGGCCGAGACAGGAGCGAAGAGCGGCCACATCACGGTCGGCTCGAGGGCGGCGGCCTCCGGAGCGGGATCAATGGTGAGGACCTCGTCGTCGGGCGCGTCGATCACAGCAAGCTCGTACGGCGCCATGTCGTCGATCGTTGGTTCGTCGGGCACGGCCTCGTCGACCGTCGCATCAGTCAGCATCGCAACCACCTCGACCGTTTCGGCAGCGGTGGCGGGTTCTTCGACCTCGACCGTTTCGGCGGCGGTGGCGGGTTCTTCGACCTCGCCCGTTTCGGCGGCGGCGGGTTCTTCGACCTGCGGCGCTTCGGGCTGAGTTGCAATGAGCTCTGCGTCGACGGACTGGCTGCTGCTGAACCAGCGCGCGATGCCGCTCGGGTGATGGCGGTAGATCGCAGTCCGGTACGAGGCGACGGGCTCCTCGGCCACATCGGTCAGGGTCTGCTCGGTGATCATCTCGACCACCAGCTCGACGGCGTCGCGATCGATCGTGGTGTCACGCTCGAACAGCCGACCGAGGTGTTCGACGTCGTTCAATCGGATCGACCCACGCTGCAGTTGGTGAAGATCGATTGCCCCGGCGAGAACCAATCGTGTCGCCAGCGCCTCGTCGTTGTCGTGTTCGGCGAAATACACCAGGCCGTTGGTGATGTACACCCGGGTCGAGTGCGGGGCAGCAGTCGTCAACGTCATCTCGCCGGTGATACGGGCAACGCACGCCTCCTCGATCACGTCCCACGCGGTGCGGATCCTCGGCGGAATGCTGGCCTCACCGTGCGCGGTGTTCGTGTCGAATCCTCGGTCACCGAGGTTGTTTTCGCGCATCATGGTCATGACGCACCTCCCTGCGTAGCAAGAGCGAGATCGGTTGATTGGAGTAGGGCAACGAGAACTTCTGCGACAACTTCGCGGCCTGATTCAGGGTCGACCAGCTGACACGGGATTGCCGGAACGTTGGCGGCAGCCCCGAGGTAGTCGGCGACGGCACGAGCCTGGTCACGATCATCGCAGCGGTTGACAGCGATCACCAACGGCACCCGCAGGTCGCTCATCACCAGGGCAAGCATGCCCCTGGCTTCCTGATAGCTCGCTGGGGCGCGGGCGTCGACCACGAAGGTGACGACATCAACGTCGGCTTTCAAGATGTCGGTCATGAACCGGAACCTTTCCTGGCCCGGCGTGCCGAACATCAGCAGATGGACGAGATCGTCGCCGTCCTCGAGCGGGCTCAGCGCGAACGTTCCGAAATCCATCGCAACGGTGGTGTTGGCTTTGACGACTGCTTCCTCGCCGGTCGTTGCGACCTCAGTGGTCACGACCGGACTCTGCGAGATCGCTTGGATGAGCGAGGTCTTTCCGGCCGCGAACGGGCCGGTGACCAAGATCTTGAAGGTGTGCTCGTGTTGTTCGGCCATGGCTCAGCGACCGCCCCTGACGACAGTGCTGAGACTGTCCAGGCGCGCCCGCACCTCGGTGTTGATGTGATGCAGGTTCGTGCTCGGGCGAGCAAGAACGGTGAGCACGCCTTCGGTGCCCACGGCATACACGATGACGAAACCACTGTCGGAACGCACGATCACCTCCTCCAGTTGTCGTCCACCGACGACGCCGATCAACTGACCGGCAAGGCCCATCGTCGCAGCGATCATCGCCGCTCGACTCGGGTCGTGCATCAGGTGGTCCGAATGAGCGACGCTGCGCCCATCGGCGCTCGCAAGCGCTGCACCGATCACGCCGGCCACTGAACGCACAACGGAGTTCAAGATGGCCTGAGGGTTCAGTCGCTCATGGAGCAGGGAGGCGAGCGACGACGTGGTCGTCGCTCCTGAGTTGGGATTGATCATGGTGAGGTCCGCCACGGGATATCTATCGGCACCCTTTGTGACAATCTTGAGCAAAAGATCTGCGAACACATGGACAAGATATGCAGGAAATTGTCAACAGATCCGGCCCGGATTTTGTTTGCCCGGGGCGGCACCTCGACCCGCTAGCCTGCCGGACGGAAGGGTGCCAGAGCGGACGAATGGGCCGGTCTCGAAAACCGTTGAGGCGTTCTGCGTCTCCGTGGGTTCAAATCCCACCCCTTCCGCTCCGAGCAGGAGCGGTGGCGCAGTTTCAAACCTGCCGCCTCCGCTGCTGTTCGATGAGTATGACAACTCGGGTCGGCTCAAAGGGACAGATCGTGATTCCGAAGGAGATTCGCGATCGCGTGTCCCTTCATTCGGGTGACGAGGTCGACATCGAACTTCAGGGAACGACGATCGTTGTCACCGCACGGCGCCGGCGCAGGGGTCTCGGCGGCAAATTCGAGCACAGCGGCATGGCCGCAAGACTGCTCGATGACCGGGCCAGCGAGCCTCGGTGAGCGTATGCCTCGATTCCTGGGCGATCCTCGCCTGGCTGGACGGGGAGGAACCTGCCTTCTCCAGGCTCGAACAGGTTGTGCCGACTCGCCCGACAGTGAGTTGGGTGAACCTCGTCGAGGTCTACGACCGCGTCGAGCGAGATCACGGCCGAGCAGCTGCGGATGAGACCTTGCGAGAGCTGCGCGCGGCGCTCGCTCCGGACCTTCCAGGAACCGCTCGCATGATCGAGGCTGCTCGTCTGAAGGCAAGGACGGCAATCGCGCTCGGGGACTGCTTCGCCGTCGCAACGGCGGCGGCGCACGACTTGGTCCTGCTGACCGGCGACCCGGAGATTCTCGACCTCGGCGACCGCCCATGCGAAGTCGAGGATCTTCGACCAGCCCGGGGCTGAGTTACGTGACCGGACGGGTCGCAGGATCACACTCTGCAAGATGACGGTTCAGCACATCGTTTCGTTCGCAGGAACCTTCAGATCGATCAAGTAGTCGTCAACGGTCGACATCGAGCAACTGTTCACGTCGTAGCCGGTGTGCTGCTCGGCCTCGACGATCAGCAGAACGCCCTCCTCCAGCGCTTCGGCCATCGCACGACTGCTCTCCAACGGAGTGGCCGGGTCTCCGGTCGTCCCGACGACCAAGATCGGTCCTGCCCCCTTTCCGGTGATCTCGACTCGTGGATCCAAGCTGTCGGGGAAGAACGTGCAGAAGTAGCTCCCGCCGGTTGCCTCGCCGTACAACCGAGGTGCGGCCTCGATGAACAGAGGGATCTGCGCGTCCTCTTCCTCAACGGTCAGCCGCTCGGCGGTGTCCGCACACGAGATCACCTGGAACGCCTCGAGCGAATTGCTGTACGTACCGTCCAACTGGCGCTGGAAGTAAGAGTCGTACAGGGCGAGCAAGCCGGATCCGTCACCGCCTTGGGCAGCCGCCAACGCTTCGGCGAGCTCGGGCCACCGAGCTTCAGTGTACAACGCCTCGATAACCCCGGAAGCGGCGAGTCCCGGGTCCACGTCGGGTCGACCCGGATCACTGGGAACCGGATTCTCGGCCAGGGAATCCATCAACGCGTCAAAGGCACCTTCGGCGTCTCCGTCGTTGTAGAAGCCACAAGTCGTATCGCTACTGCATTGAGCCAGGAACGTGTTGAGCGCCATTTCGAAACCTCGTGACTGCTGCAGGCTCCCCTCGAGGGAATCGGCATTGGGGTCTGCAGCACCGTCGAGCACTGCCGCCCGCACCGTGTCGGGGAACAGCGTCGCCCAGGTGGCACCCAACTCGCTGCCGTAGCTGAACCCGAAGTACGAGATCGTCTCCTCGCCCAGCGCTTGGCGGATCGAATCCATGTCGCGGGCCGCATTGTTCGTTCCGACGTAGCGCACGACGTCTACGTTGCTTTCTTCACACTTCTGCGCGAATTCGACAGCACGATCCTCGGAGAGCTGCCGGGCCTCCTCGTCGGTTAGCCCTTCAAAGTTCGTTGCGAAGTAGCGGTCGTAGTCGTCGATGCAATCGATGGTCGGCGTGCTCAGGCCGGTTCCCCTGGGGTCCCAGCCGACGATGTCGAACTGGTCGATCAGGTCCTGGCTGTAGACGTTGTCGGCGACCTGGGCCAGAACGGATCCGCCGAAGCCGGGCCCACCGGGGT
>JANOEM010000675.1:0-4388 GCA_031413195.1 Actinomycetes bacterium | reverse complement strand
TGGCGAGCCTGGGCCAGACGGCTGCTCGACGACGGAGTTGCCTTCGTCGCTCCGACGACATGGCGGGGCGAACCGGTCGGCCGCTTGGTCTTCATGCACCCGCTGACGCCCGAGTCGCTGGTCGACGAGATCGCCGCGTCGCTGCTGCGGGAGTAACCCGTTTCGGCGAATACTTTCGGGGCCAGCACGCCACCCCGATCCAGGTCTGCGAGAATCGTGAGATGGGACAGGTCGCATTCATCGGTCTGGGCGTGATGGGCGCGCCGATGGCGCGTCACCTCGCCCGTCAGGGTCACGACGTGACGGTGTTCAACCGCACCGCGTCGAAGGCCGAAGCGTGGATTGATGCTCAGGGAGGTTGGTCGGCGGAGAGCCCTGCCGAGGCAGCCGAGGACGCCGACTTCGTCTTCATGTGCGTCGGCAACGACGACGACGTTCGAGATGTCACGTTCGGTGAGACGGGTGCGCTGGCCAGGATGAAGCCCGGCTCCGTCCTGGTCGATCACACGACAGCATCGGCCGAGGTCGCCCACCAAGTCGGTGTCGCTGCGGCGGCCAGGGGAGTCGGATTCATCGATGCCCCGGTCAGTGGGGGACAGGCCGGTGCCGAGACGGGCGCGCTGACGGTGATGTGCGGATGCGACGATCTCCTTGTGTTCCAGAAGGCCAGGCCGGTCATCATGTCGTATGCGAAGGCGTGCGAACTGCTCGGCGGTGTCGGCTCCGGCCAACTCACCAAGATGGTCAACCAGATCTGCATCGCGGGCCTGGTCGCGGCATTGGCCGAAGGGGTCAACTTCGCGAAGCATGCAGGTCTCGACGTCACCAAAGTGGTCGAGGTGATCGGCAAGGGAGCAGCGCAGAGTTGGCAGATGGACAACCGTGCGCTGACCATGGCCCAGGGCGAGTTCAACTTCGGGTTCGCCGTCGAGTGGATGCGCAAGGACCTCGCGATCTGCCTCGACGAAGCGACGCGGAACGGCGCCCAGCTGCCGATCACCGAGATCGTCGACCGCCGCTATGCCCAAGTCGTCGAGCTCGGCGGAAAGCGTTGGGACACCAGCAGCCTGATGGCCCTGCTCACCGGCGACTGACCGCTGGCCGTCGCTTACAGCGACAGCGGTCGCTTACAGCGACAGCGGCAGCCGATCGACACCGCGGATCGTGAGTCGATCGCGCCAGCCCGGTTCACCCGCGAGGTCGAGGTCGGGGAACCGCCGAATGAGGGAACCGATCGCAATCGTTGCCTCGAGCTTGGCCAGTGATGCCCCGAGGCAATAGTGGATCCCGGCTGCCAGCGCAAGGTGACGGTTCGCGTTCGGCCGTTCGAGGCGCAAGGCGTGCGGATCGTCGAACATCGCCGGATCGTGATTCGCGGCCCCGAGCACCGTCATCACGACGGTTCCTGGTTGGACCGTGATCTCGCCGTAGTGCACCGGTCGGATCGGGACGCGGACGGTCAGTTGAACTGGTCCGTCGTAGCGCAACAGTTCGTCGACGGCCACGCTGTCGAGCCGCGGATTGTCGCGCCACAGCGTGAGCTGATCGCGGTGACGAAGCAGCGCAAGGGCGCCGTTCCCGATCAGGTTGACGGTGGTCTCGTGGCCGGCAACGTACAGCAGCAACACGAACGCGATCAGCTCCTGGGTGGTCATCCGGTCGCCACTCTCTTCGACCTGGATCAGGGCAGACAGCAGGTCGTCGCCCAAGTTATGACGGCGATCCTCGACGATGCCGATCAGGTACGGGATGAAGTTCTCGATTGCTGCCTCGGCGCGATCCATGTCGTCGTCGTCGGCTGTCGGCTCGAGAGACGCAGTGAGGTGCTGCGACCACTCGCGCAGTTCGACGGAGCGTTCGGTGGGCATCGCGAGCAGGTCGCTGATCACCTGGAACGGGACCGGAAAGGCAAGGTCGTCGATCAGTTCGATCGAGCCCCGCTCCTGGGCCACGTCGAGCACGTCATCGACGAGTTGTTGGATTCGCGGGCGGAGGCGTTCGATCGCGCTCGGGGTGAAGGCGAGGCTGACCAACCGCCGCAGTCGGGTGTGGTCGGGCGGATCGAGGTTGAGGATCGACTTGCCACCGTCGTCCGTTCTCGTTTGGCGCTTGCGCTTCAGGATCGGTGAAGTCGGTGGGTTTGCGTTCTTCTCGATGTCGCGGCTGAAGTCGTTGCTCCGAAGCGTGACAGCGACATCGTCGTATCGCGACAGCACGACCGTGTCGAGTGGAGTGAGATAGACCGGAGCCTTCTCACGGAGCGTGTCGTAGAACGGGTATGGATTCGCCCGGAAGGCCGGATCGAACGGATTGAACAGCAGTTCAGTCACAACGCCGCCTCATCCGGAGCGCGGTCGATGCCGGAGGCGAGACTGGGCGACGTGTCGAGAGTCATGAACCTCATGTAAACACAAACCGATCAACTGCGAGCGGTCGACCTCAGCGGGGATGTGCCGACAGGACCAGCGCGATCATCGAAGTCAATGACAGCGCGATCAATACGATGTTGGGTAACAGCCGCCTGTCCACGAAACATGTATCGGCCGGGATCGCCGACTCTTGAACCGTGATCAGGAATTCGGCGAGGTAGCGGCGGCATTGGCGAAGATGTCCAACAGCCGATCGATCTGTTCGTCGGTGATGACCAACGGTGGGCAGAACGTGTTGGTGTCGGTGTTCAGGGCGCGCACGATGCCACCGGTCTTCAACATCCGGTCGCGGATTGCCATTGCGTTCTGCTCGGGCAGCAACCCGGCCGCCCAGACGGCACCGTCACCGCGGGCGTGATCGATGGTCCCGTCTGCGGCGAGCGCCTGGAGCCCGCGGCCGAGCCGCTCGCCGACATGCTTGGCCCGCTCGACGAGGCCCTCGCGTTCGATGATCTCCAGGTTCTTGATCCCTGCGGCACATACGCTGGCGTGGCCGCTGTATGTGTAACCGTGGCGAAGCACGAAGGAGTCGTCGGCTTCCAACGCATCGAGCGCCGCGCGACCGACGAAGACTCCGCCGAGTGGCAGGTACCCGGACGTGACCGCCTTGGCAAAGGTGATGAAGTCGGGGATCACGCCGTAGTGCTGAGCGCCGAACCAGGTGCCCAGCCGACCGAATCCGGTGATGACCTCGTCGAAGATCAAGAACGCTCCGTGCTGATCGCAGAGCTTGCGCACGCCGGCGAGGTAGCCGTCGGTCGGTGGGAAGACTCCGCCGGCGCCCTGTACCGGCTCTGTCAGGACGGCCGCGATCTCCGAGCTGCGGTCCTTCATCAGCGTCGCCAACGCTTCGATGTCGTCACTCGGCACCTGCACGACGTCGGGGACCAACGGCCCGTAGCCGATCCGATTGGGTGCAATGCCCTGCGCGCTGGTGCCGCCGTAGTTGGTGCCGTGGTAGCCGCGGGTCCGGCTGATGATCAGCGTCCGCTCGGGGTGCCCCGCCTGCACATGCGCGAGCCGGGCCAACTTCATCGCCGTGTCGACAGACTCACTGCCGCTATCCGTGAAGAACACCCGAGAACCCGGAATCGGACTGAGCGCAACGAGTTTCTCGGCCAACTCATCGGCGGGCGCGTTGGTGAACGGGTCGAAGCAGGAATACGTCTCGAGCGTGCTCATCTGCGCCGCCACCGCCGTGGCCATTTCCGTGCGGCCGTGCCCGATCGCGCAGTACCACAGGCTCGCCATCCCGTCTATCAACTCGGTGCCATCGGCGTCCCACAGCAGGGCCCCTTCGCCACGGACGATGCGGATGAAGGACTCGCGGGTCGGGGCGGCGAAGGGATGCAAGAACGGAGACAGCATGAGCCGCAACGGTATCCGCTGACCGCAGCGGCGACGATGGCGGTCCGGCAGAATAGGCTGATGGCCGTCTCGATTTCTGACCTTTCCGCTGACCTGAACGCTGAATCGTCGGTGCTCTGCGCGGAACTCGCGACGTTGGCCGAGGCCGACTGGATGACACCGACACCGGCCGACGGTTGGACGATCAAGGACCAGATCGCCCACCTCTCCTTCTTCGATGCGAATGTCACGACTGCCGTCACCGATCCCGATCGATTCCGGCGCGAGTTGGCCGAATCGATGAAGAACCCCGGCAGCTTCGTCGAAGCCATCGCCTCGGCGAACAGGACTCGTTCGGCACCACAGACCTTGCAGTGGTTCACGGCGACCCGAGCGACGATGGTGCGTGCATTCGCCGATGCCGATCTGTCGATGCGGGTCCCGTGGTACGGGCCGGAGATGAGTGTCGCGTCGGCCCTGACCGCTCGGATCATGGAGACCTGGGCGCACGGCCAGGATGTCTTCGATGCGTTGGGCAAGCGGCACCCGACGACTTCGGCACTTCGCCAGGTTGCCCACATCGGTGTTCGAGCACTGCCGAACAGCTTCATC
>JANOEM010000674.1:0-17429 GCA_031413195.1 Actinomycetes bacterium | reverse complement strand
GCGGCCGCGTCGAGGATGACGTTGAACGCGCTCGGTCGGCTGCCTTCGGTTCTCAGCCCGGATGCCTCGCTCGAATTCGCGATCTCGTCCGTGCCGGTGGCCAGCGAGAACACGGTGTCGCCGTCGAACATCGAGTGGACCGGCCGGATCGCGCGTGCCATGCCATCGTGGCCGACACCCGCAAGCTTGGAGCACTCGGCCTTGGTCAGGCGGGCAGTGGTCGCGACGACTCCGATGGTCGTGTTGAGAGGAGCCGCAGGCGCCGTCGGCGGCCAGAATGCAGTGAGCGCTTGCCGTTCGGCGACGCTCGGTCGGCGAACACGGTGCGCGCCGGACTCCCATGGCAACCCGGTCGAGGGGTCGATGAGTGTTCCCGCTGCGTTGACCACTGCGAGCGCGGCGACGACGATTCCCGATGGCAGCATCGCACTCGCCGATCCGACGCCTCCCTGGATGCCTCCGGCGACTGCTCCGGCACCGGCACCCACCGCTCCGTTGACCTCCGGGCTCCGTCTTGCGGCGGCGGCTGCCCGACGCCCGAACTCTTCGTTCGGACGATTCGTGAAGACGCCCCCTCGACCGAGATCGAAGATCACAGCTGCCGGCACGATCGGCACGATGGCATCCGGTTCGGGCCCGACGGGGAACCCGAGACCCTTCGTCTCCATGAAGTGCATGACACCCGTGGCAGCGGCAAGTCCGTAGGCGCTGCCCCCGGTCAGGCAGATCGCGTGAACCCTTTCGATCAGGTTCTCCGGTCGGAGCAGATCGGTCTCGCGGGTGCCGGGTCCTCCGCCGCGGACATCGACGCCGGCGGTGGCTCCGTCGCTGACGACGACGGCTGTGGTCCCGGTGCGCCAGCCTCGGCCGACCCGCTGGTAATGACCGACAGCGATGCCCGTGACGTCGGTGAGTGATCCTTCGGGATCCACGTGAATGGATGGCATGGCGCGGATCGATGTCATGGCCGGCCGATCAGGGATCGATCAAAATCCGTTGCGCCGAAGGCCCGCTCGTCTGGGGCGCGATGAACGTACGCCAGACCATCAGCGCGAGCTGATAGAGGCCCGGCACGACGACGGCGATCTTGGCAATCGTGGTTGCCTCGTCGGGCAGGATGAGCGTGAGCCACAACATCACGGCCATCCAGATCACGAACATCGTCAAGGTCAGAACCCGGAACTTGTGGACCTGCACCGGGTGGACGAACTTGAGGTTCGTCAACTGGGTCAGTGCCAAGAGGACCACGACGACCAGGTTGATCCATTGGTTGAGCGCGGTCGGGTTGGATCCCTGCACCAAGAAGATGGTCGGGATCGCGAGGTTCCACACCGCAGGGAACCCGTTGAACCAGTGATCCTCCGTCATCATGTCGGTGCGACTGAACCAAAGCGCCGAGGAGAACAACAAGAACGCGCCCACAGCGAGCGATGTGTGTTCGGGGACCATGTCGAACTCGTAGAGGAACACGATCGGCACCACCGCGCACGTGACGAAGTCGATGATCAGATCGAGGATGTACCCGTCGATGCGGGGAACCGAAGCGCGGACGTCCCACGCTCGAGCGACCGGGCCATCGAGGCCGTCGAGCACCTGCGCTGCGATCAGCCACAGCAGCGCCGCTTGGGCGTTGTGGTCGCTGACCGAGATCAATCCCATCATCCCGCAAACCGCACCCAATGCTGTCGCGCAGTGCACGTACCACCCACGACGGATGTCCTGCCGGCACGGTGGGACTCCATCGGGAGCCGGTGTGCCGGCTGGGGTGCCTTCCTCGTGGGTGTGTTGTGACATAGGTCGAAGCGGGGCTTTCTGAAGGCGTGACTCAGTGAGGTCTCAGGACTGGTCGGATGCTATCGCCCCGGGTCCCCGGCCTCGGGACAACTCAGCAGCCCGTGAATGTTGCGGGTCGCCGCTCGATGAAGGCGGCGACCCCTTCACGGTGGTCGTCGCTGGCGAAGCATGCCGCGAGTGCTTCAGTGTGTCGTCGCATGTGGTCGTCGACGTTGCTGGTGATGCCCTTGTAGACGAGTGACTTGATCAGCCGCTGGCTGTGCGGCGAACCGGCCGCGATCAACTGTGCGAGCTCGTTGGCTCGATCGAGCAGTGACTCCGCCGGCACGAGTTCGGACACGTAGCCGAGCGAGAGCGCCTGTTGCGCATCGATGAATTCGCCGGTGTACAAGAGCCGCATTGCCTGCTGATGGCCGATCAAACGGGGGAGCAACCAGGTTCCGGCTCCGGTGTCGGGCACAAGGCCGCGATGGACGAAGTTCCACGCGAATCGGGCGTTCGGCGAAGCGATGCGAAGGTCGCACTGCGAGGTGAACTCGGCGCCCATTCCCACCGCCGGACCGTCGATCGCGCAGATCGTCGGCTGCGGGCATTGCAGCAGCGGCCACCACACGTCGTGTGCACTGTGGTCCCCGCGCAGACCGCGGACCTCGCCAGGGATGGTTGCGAGATCGGCAAGGTCGGTGCCGGCGCAAAACGCACCGGGGCGCCCGGTGACGATGATCACCCGGACGGCCGGGTCCGCTCCGGCCGCATTCACCGTCTCGATGAACTCGCCGAGCATCGCGTAGGTCATCGCGTTTTTCTTCTCCGGACGATCAATGGTGATCGTCGCGACACCGTCCAAGAGCTTGTACAGGATGTGGCTCATGGACCGCAAAGGTATCCCGACTCGACATCACCGGCGGTAGCGTGCCGCCCGTGCTCGATCGGCCCATCCCCAAGGCGACCGTCCTCAACCGACTGCGCGGGATCGCGACGCGTGCGACCGGCGAGGCCGTCCACTGGGCGTGGGAGACAGCGATCGAATCCGCAGCGATCGGACCGGACAGCCGTCGAGGCCGGCGCTTCGGCAGGTTCGGACAGAACAGCGTCATCTGCTTCCCGGCCAACACGATCTTCAACGAGCAGTTCATCCACATCGGAACGGGCACGATGATCGGCCCTCAGATCACGTTGTCGGCCGGCATGGTCCCTGGTCAGGCGTGCATCAGCGACCCGGTCGTGAGAATCGGCGATCGATGCCTGATCGGCAAGGGCAGTGGCATCGTCGGGCACTACGAGATCGTGATCGGCGACGATGTCTGGACCGGCCATCACGTCTACATCACCGATCAGAACCACGACTATCACGACGTGCATCGACCGATCTCACAGCAGTCGATGCCGGAGCGATCGGTCATCATCGGCGATGGATCGTGGCTCGGCTACGGCACCGTCGTTCTTCCCGGCAGCCGGATCGGCAAGCATGTGGTCGTGGGCGCGAACTCGGTCGTTTCGGGCGACCTACCCGACTACTGCGTTGCCGTCGGCAGTCCAGCGCGGGTCGTCAAACAGTGGACCGAGGCACGCGGCTGGCACAAACCGGCCTGAGAGTGTGACGCGTCAACGAGCGGTCGGGTATCAGCGGCCGGACGGCACCGAACACGAGACCATCCGGTTGTGCTTGGTGAAGTCCCCGATCGTCAGTGAGACCGGTGAACCGTTGAGGGTGGTCTCGTTGAGTTCGACGGCCTCGCCGGCAAGCAAGCGCCGTTCGACATCGCGGCGATCGGTAATGTACAACCGGTACAACTTCTCCCACTCGGCAACGAGTCGAAGGTCCCTCGCCGAAGTCGGCTGAACCGCGACGACCTCGTCGAGCGTGTCTTCGACGATGTCGGTCGCGTTCTTGACTGCGATTCCCAACAATTGCGGGCCGCCGTCGGAGACCTCGATCGCCTGGGCTGCGTTTGCGTCGAGCAGATCGTCGCGTACCTCGCAGATCTGCTCGGCCCGCTTCGACCACGAACTGTCGTCTAATTGGGCGAGCGGTTTGTCGTCGGCAAACACGAACGCATAGACCCACATGCACAAGATGAGCAGGATCGCTGCGATTACTGCGGTACGCGCTGCAATCTGCTTCCCGGTCAGCTTCCCACGTTGTCCACTGGTCGGCGCCGGGGTCGCTGTTCCGGGGGTGCCGCCCGGTGCCGAGATCGATTCCGAGGTCGATTCCGAGGTCGATTCCGAGTTTGATTCCGAGTTTGATTCCGAGGTTGATGTCTTCATCGCCGCTCAGCCCTTCGGCTTCCGGTACGACAGGCCGATCTGGGCGAGCGCTCCACCGATGCCGAGGCCACCCGCGATCAGCGCGCCGACCCACCCGGCGTGATACGCCCAATCCTCGTCGATGAGGCGATCGACCGAGTACTTACCGGGGCCAACGGTGCCGATGGCCAACGCGACGATCGCGATCGATCCGCAGTATTCCCAACCTTGGCCCGCCTTGAACACGAAGAACCCGACGCTCCAGTGGGCCACCACGATCGCGACGATCATCACGCCGATGAACCCGGCCGCTGCCAACGGGGTGACGAGGCCGATGGCAAGCAGCAATCCCGCGCCGACCTCGGTCGTCGCTGCCATCCGGGCCTGCCAGATCGGCCATTTCATCCCGATCCCGCCGAACCACTTCGCGGTGCCCGACAAGCCCCCGGCGCCGAAGAACTTGTTGTATCCGTGGTAGGCGAGCGACAGGCCGAAGAACACACGGACGATGAGCAGCGCCAGGTCGGGGGGATTCACCCTGATCAGGCTAAGTGATTCAGCGGCAACGGGGCATATTCATGACAGGAAGCACACTCGCCGTTGGTAGACATGACCTGATGAGTGGGGGAGACGAATCTACTCCGGCGCGTCCGGCGCCGAATCCGGACATGGGTTCCCGCCTGAATCGTTGGCACGTGGCGGCTCGGTTGGTTCGGGACCTGGTTCGGATCCACCCCAAACCGTTCTACATCGCGGTAGGTGGTGCGGCAGTCTTCGCGCTGTGCACCGTCGCTTCCGCCGTGGTGCTGCGATGGGTCATCGACAACGTCATCGACCCACGGTTCCGCGAGGGCGACGTGGAAGTCGGAACCGTATTGGTCGGGCTCGGGCTGATCGTCGCGGTCGGGCTGATTCGGGCTATCGGTGTGATCGTGCGTCGAACGTGGGCGGGCATTGCGCACTGGCGTATCGCCGAGACCCTTACCGGCGATGTCGTCGACCGGCTGGTCACCCAACCGATTTCGTGGCATCAACGGCGTCCTTCCGGTGATCTCGCGGCACGCGCTGCAGTGGACGTCGATGCCGCTACCGATGTGTTGTCGCCGCTGCCGTTTGCCACAAGCGTGGTCCTGATGGTCTTCGTCTCGTCTGCCTGGTTGTTGACGATCGACATCCCGCTCGGCCTGATGGCCGTGGCGGTGTTCCCCGTGCTGATCTCGGTCAACGTGGCGTACCAACATCGTGTCGACCGGTTCTACGCCGACGCCCAGGACCACCTCGGCGATCTCTCCGGAGCGGTTCACGAGAGCTTCGAAGGCGTGCAGGTCGTCAAGGCGTTCGGCGCAGAGGATCGCGAGACCGAGCGGCTGTCGGTCATCGCCGGACGCCTTCGCGATTCGAGGATCTCGGCGTTGTTGCTGAAGGGAACATTCGACGCCGTGCTCGACGCGATCCCGGCGCTGACCAACCTCGCCCTGGTCTTGTTCGGCGCGCTCCGGATCCAATCGGGTGATGTCTCGGTCGGACAGTTGGTGAGCATGATCTACCTGTTCACGCTGTTGGTCTTCCCGCTTCGCCTGATCGGTTTCGCACTTTCTGCGCTGCCGCACTCGCTGGCCGGCTGGATCCGGATTCGTGAAGTCCTCGACGAACCCGTACTCGCCGACCCTGAACAGGCCATCGGGACTACTCCGTCCGGTATCGGCCTGTCCTTTACCGGCGTTTCGTACGAGTTCGAGCCGGACAGACCGGTGCTGACCGACCTCGACCTCGACATTCCATCCAATTCGACGGTGGCTCTCGTCGGTGCTACCGGCAGTGGGAAGACGACCCTGCTGCGCCTCGCCGCCGGCCTGATCGAAGCAACATCTGGGCAGATCTCGATCGCCGCAGGGACGAGAGCCATCGTGTTGCAAGAGGGGTTTCTCCTCGGGGACACCTTGCGCGGCAACATCCAGTTCGGCGAGGACCATGGTGACGACCAGATCTGGCAGGCACTGGAGACCGCAGACGGGCGTTCGTTCATCGAGGAACTGCCCAAACAACTCGACACCGAGGTCGGCGAGCGTGGCGTCAGCCTCAGCGGTGGTCAACGGCAACGAGTCGCCCTCGCGAGAGCCCTGGTCCGAGCGCCGTCGTTGTTGCTGCTCGACGACACCACGTCGGCGCTCGACCCGGCGACGGAAGCCCGGGTCGTGGCCCGCCTGAAGACCACGCTTGCTGGTTCCACGGTTCTGATGGTGGCGTCTCGGCCCAGCACGATTGCCCTTGCCGATCGCGTCGTGTTCCTGGACGAAGGGCGAATCGCTGCGACAGGCACCCATGTTGGTTTGCTGCAATCCAACGACACCTATCGATCGATCATGGAAGCATTCGAGTTGGATCGAAGCAGCCCCGATATCGCTCTCGGCGGACCGGCACTCTGATGGACATGGACGACTGATTGACATGGACGACTGATGGACATGGACGAGGAACTCGGCGGCCGGCTTGGCGCAGCCCGCATTCTCAGTCGGGGCGTGCAGGAAGCGCCGATCTTGCGGCAGGGGTTCGGCCTGACGATGTTCCTTGCCGTGCTGTTCGCCGCCGGCAGAGTGGTGATCCCAATCACGATCCAGCAGGCCATCGACCACGGATTCGCCGACGGCGAGGTCCGGATCGGCTTCATCACGGCGTTGACGGTTGTCGGCGCGGTCGTTGTCGTCGTCGGTGGCGTCGGTCAAGCTCTGGCGGTTCGCCGGCTCGGGAGCCGCAGCGAACGTGCGCTGTACCAACTCCGTGTGCGCGTGATCGACCACATCCATCGGCTGAGCCTCGCTGATCACAGCGAGGAACGGCGTGGGGCGTTGGTCGCACGGGTCACTGCCGACGTCGAGACGCTCGCCAACTTCTTCCAGTGGGGAGGATTGGCCTGGCTGCTCAACACTGCGATGATGCTGTTGGTCGCAGCGGTGATGCTTGCATACGACTGGTTGCTGGCCGTCATTGCGTTCGCCGTGGCACTGCCGCTCGCGTGGGTGCTCCAGGTCGTCCAACGCCACCTTGCAACTGCATACGACAGTGCCCGCGAGCGCAACGGCGAGATGCTCGGCGCTGTCACCGAGATGGTCACAGGGGCCGAGACCATCCGCGCCTACGGCGCCGGCCCAGTGATGGCGGCCCGCACCAAACACGTTGCCAAGGAACGCAGCGACGCCTTCGTGCGGGCCGGCACGATCGGCGCATATCTGTTCCCGTCGGGCGAGGTCTTCGGGGCCCTGACCATCGCCACCGTCATCGGAGTCGGGGTTGCCAGAGGCCCGAGCGGCGGGTTGACGGCGGGAGCGCTCGTCGGTTTCGTGTTTCTCACCTACCGGTTCCTGGAACCGATCTCGGAGTTCACCGAAGTCCTCGACCAGACCCAGACAGCGGTTGCGGGCCTGAGGCGACTGCTCGGGGTCCTCGACATTCCGGCGGGGCCTCCACCACCCACGAACCCTCGCGACCTCCCCGATGGGCCGCTGTCGATCCAGATCAACGAGGTCACGTTTCGCTATCGCACACGCGGCGAGGCCGAGGATGACGAACCGGTGTTGTTCAACATCACCGCAACGATTCCGGCCGGGCAACAGGTGGCCCTCGTTGGTTCCACCGGGTCCGGCAAGACCACCCTCGGACGTCTGATCGCGCGGTTCGCCGACCCCGGAGCCGGGCAGATTCGCATCGGCGGGGTCCCACTGACCCTGGTGTCGAATGACGAGCTTCGCCGACGTCTCGTCGTCGTCCCCCAAGAGCCGTTCCTGTTCGACGACACGATCGCCGCGAACCTCGCGTTCGCGATGCCGGGTCGATCGCTGGCGGACCTCGAGCGAGCGGTCTCGGCACTTGATCTCGACGACTGGATGGCAAGCCTGCCCGACGGTTTGCAGAGCCCGGTCGGTGAGCGCGGATCACAACTCTCTGCCGGTGAGCGCCAGTTGGTTGCATTGCTGCGAGCATCGGTCGCGGATCCCGACATTCTCATCCTCGACGAAGCAACGTCGTCCGTCGATGCCTTGACCGAGGTGCGAATGGCACGTGCGCTCGAACGACTCGCCCAGGGCCGGACCACGATTGCCATTGCCCATCGGCTGTCCACGGCGATGCGCGCCGATCGGGTGATGGTCCTGGAACACGGCCGCCTGACCGAGGACGGTCCTCACGACACGCTGGTCGCCAACGGCGGCCACTACAGCTCGTTGTTCGCCGCGTGGGTGTCGTCGACGTCCACCGAATCCGCTCTTGAAGAACCGACCGAAACCTGATCGGCGACTGACCTGATGCCGCCGTTCCTGCGCCGATATGGTGCTGCAATGCGCCGCATTGCTCATGTCGCGATCGCCGTCGTCCTCGCGCCCACGTTGCTGGCCGTTGCAGCGTGCTCCAGCGAGTCATCACCTTCGAGTACAGGGGCTGAATCGGCGGGGCCGGACGGCAGTTTCTGCAGCCTTCTGATTGCATTTCGGACTTCGAACGATTCGCTCGACGCAGAAGTCAACTCCGGTGACACGGCCCGAGCCAAGGCCGCCGTGACCCGCCTGGTCAGTCAAGCCGACCTGCTCCGCAGAAAGGCTCCGGCGGAGATCAAGATCGATGTCGACAATGTTTCCGTATATGTGACCAGCCTCGACCGGTTGTTCGCCGAGTACGGATACGACATCGATTCGTTCGTCGGCGACGAGGTGGCCTCCGCCAAGTTCCTCGCGCTCACCGACGACTCCGTCGATTCGTCGCTGCTCCAACTTCGCACGTACGCGGAGACCGAATGCGGTTCGTCCGCTGCGTCATCGACCACGACTGTCAGCACCTCGTGAGTCGACCGCTCCTGAGTTCGGCCGGCTCTGGGATTCCCGTCAGCTCTCGCCGAACGGCAACGGCCCGCTGACCTCTTTGACCTCACATTGGAGTGCGTCTTCACGAACGACGACGTTGACGGACCAGAGGTCGGATTCTCCGGCGGGAACATCGGTCACGTCAGCGCCGCCGTTGTACAGGACGTTGTCCGTGTCGGGGCGAAGGAACGAGACGGTGATGTGGTACGACCGAGTGTCGCCGGACAGGTTCGTGATCGTGCCGCTGTACGTCGCGACGCCGTCGTTCACCACGCACGACGACCCCGCGACCGTGTGCTCGCCGACATCGGTGAAACGGTCGACCTCGCGATACGTGACAACGGTGAGCCACCAACCCACACCGCACAATGCCAAACCGATCGGTGCGAGGACGACACCCGTCAACGCGAAGCCTCGTTCCCGGCGTTCCACGACTTGACCGCGCCGGCTTCGTCGCAGGACGGGAATGCCGAACACGAGCGCAAGGATTGCCGCGACCGCGGCGAGGACGAAGAAGAAAGGCACCCAGGATGCAGCGACCGACCCGATACCGAGCACCATTGCCGCCGTCGCCCTACTCGACCGGCGGGCCTTGTTTGCCACGAGGGCCGGACCGGAGTGGCGTCGATCGTGCCCGGCATAGCTCTGGTCCAAGTCTGGGCGGGGGAGCGGATCGAGGAATCGCTCACCATCGACCGATACGTCGCCGGTCCAGTCGCGGCCGTTGTGGTAGCGGAACTCGAACCTGCCCGCCGGATCGGGGTACCAGTCGGCTCGATACTCGCCTTGAGACCCGACTTGAGACCCGGCATGAGACCCGTCGCCTGACTGGCGGGATGATGTGCCGCTCGAATCCACGAAAATTGACGCTATCGCCGACGTGGTCGCACCACCTGCCACCTTCACCGCGTACGCTCGCCGTCGATGGAGATCGTGCTGGTACGACATGGTGAACCGGAATGGGTGATCGACGGATTGAACATCGATCACCCGAGGCTGACCGAACGGGGACGGCGCCAGGCTGCTCACATGGCCGAAGCCCTGTCCACCGAACACTTCGGCGAGATCATCACCTCGCCGCTCGAACGCGCCCGCGAGACTGCGGCGCCGCTCTACGTGCGGTTCGGTCGTGACGAGGTGGTCGACCCCTGGCTGCGTGAGATTCGCGGCCCGGTGTGGCAGGGAACACCCCGTGAGAAGGCAGATGTGGCGTACAGCGAGGAACGGAGCCGTCCCTCTCACATGCGTTGGCATGGTCTTGCCGAGTTGGGTGGCGAGCCGAATCGCGAGTTCATCGGCCGCATTCGGGAAGGCTGCCGAGGGTTCCTGGCCGACCGTGGCATCGCGATCATTCCCGGCGACCTTCCGGTGTGGCGGATCGACGATCCGTCGATGCGCATCTGTTTGGTGGCCCATGCCGGGACCAACTCGGCGATCATCAGCTACATGCTCGGTCTGCAACCAACGCCGTGGGAATGGGATCGCTTTGTGCTCGGCCATGCTTCGATCACCCGGCTCGAAGCGTTGGAGATGGAGGACGGCTTCACCTTCGCGCTCACCCGTCTCGCCGACGTAGAACACCTTTCGTCGACCGACCGCACCCGCTGAACCGAGCCGGGATACGGTTCGTCCCATGGCTGACCTCTCGATTTCCGAACCGGATCAAGGCAGAGCAGCGGTGGACCCCGATGCCTTGGCAATGTTCTCGTTCCAGCTGTTTTCCAAGCTCGACGGCGCAGTCACCGCAGGCATGATCCATCTCGGCGACCGGCTCGGTCTGTACACCGCACTGAAGGATTCGGGACGTGCCTTGACCTCGGCCGAGCTCGCCGATTCGCTCGGGCTCCACGAGCGATGGGTACGCGAGTGGGCCTACAACCAGGCCGCCGCAAAGATCATCGCTGTCGACTCGCCCGACGGTTCGGCGAATGGGGGCGAGCGGTTCTCACTTTCGCCGGAAGCGGCGGCCGTGCTGGCGACCCCTGAACACCCGGCGTACGGAATGGGGATGTTTCATCGCCTGCCGCAGACGATGCGAACCCTCGACGACATGCCGAGCAGCTTCGAGACCGGCCTCGGCCACGACTACGACAGCCATGGCTGCGAGGGGGCGATCGGCATCGAGCGCAGCTTCGAACCGTGGAACAACGCCTTCCTGCTCCCAACGGTTCTTCCGGCGCTCGATGGTGTGGTCGCCAAACTCACCAGCGGGATCCGGGTCGCCGATGTCGGATGTGGCGCAGGGGGTGCAGTGTTGTTGATGGCGGGAGCGTTCCCCAACAGTTTGTTCGTCGGCTACGACATCTCCAGCTACGCGCTCGAGCGGGCGGCCAGCAAACTCGAGGCCAGCGGTGTCCGCAATGCCTCGTTCGTGGACCCGCGGACTTCGGCGTTGCCGTTGGACAACTCGGTCGACCTGATCACCACGTTCGACTGCATCCACGACATGACCCATCCGCAACAGATGATGAACTCGCTGCGTTCGGCCATTGCCCCCGACGGAACATGGCTGCTGGTCGACATCAAGGCCCTCGACACCTTTGCCGAGAACGCTCGCAAGAACCCGATGGCATCGTTGATGTACGGCATCAGCGTGCTTTCATGCATGTCGTCGGCAATGTCGGCGGCAGACGGAGCTGGCCTGGGCACGCTCGGGCTCAGCGAGAACAAGGCCCGCCGAATGGCCGCCGAAGCCGGCTTCACCCGCTTCCAACGGCTCGCGATCGACAACTCGATCAACGCCTTCTACGAGATCCGCCCCTGACTACCCGAGGCTTTCGCGTACTCCGAGGCTTTCGCACGCGAACGGGTGCGCACGAAAGCCTCGGGTGCGCACGAAAGCCTCGGATGGGTCAGGGGGTGTCGGTGATGTCGATGAGGTCGAGTCGTCGCGATGAGAAGAACCAACCGGTGGTGTCGCGCACATAGGTGTCGTGGTACGTGCTCAGACGTCGACCCGTCGTGCCATCGGTGCGACGAAAGTGCTCCTGAATCGTGACTCGCCCAGAGCCTTGGCCAGCATCTTCGTCCACCTCGAAAACCGCGAGCGGCTCGATGTGGACCACCCATTCGAACTCCCGAAGCATCTTGACGAGTTCGCCCACGATGTTGGCCCGACCCGTCGTCGGCTTGCGTCCACCGTGGTCCCACGACGCGTCGAGCGTCCAGGTGCTGCCCCACGTCGTGGTGTCCCGCTGGTTGATCGAGTCACTGTGGCGCGCCAACAGTTGGCGAAGTGCCAGATCCGTCGCGAGTGACACCGGTCGGGCAGTCGGGATCAGGGATTGCTGGTCGACCTCGAAGGCCTGGATCTCCACCCCGACCTCGGCTGCCGCCAGCCAGCGGACGTGGTCGATGAAGGCGTCACGAGTCAACAGGTCGTTGTGTGCTGCAAACTGCACCGCCAGACCGTCGATCAAGCCGGTGAGTCGCACGGCGCTCGCAGCTGGGTCGGGGCAGCGGAACTCGCCTGACGTCACGCCAGCCGTGAGGACCCGCTCGATCAAGGCAACCGATTGCTCGTCGAGCTCTTGGCTGATCTTCTTCATCAGCGGGTTACGCAGAGCCTCACCCCATGCATCGATCCACAGCATCCACTCGACGTCGCCACTACCCTCGGGCACGTAGTCCTGGATCGCCCGCCCGAGTTGGGCGAGCGCGTTCGGCGCCGCTTCGATCTCTGCGTCGAGCTCGGCGAGATCCTTGCGGGCATAGTGGCTGAAGGCCTCGGCCAGCAGCTGTTCCTTCGAGTCATAGTGGTAATGGATCAAGCTCGTCGAGACGCCGAGCCGCTTGGCGACGTCCGCGATCCGGGTCGCGGCAAATCCGCGTTCGATCACCACCTCACACGTAGTCTCCAGGATCTCCTGGCGTCGCTCTTCGACTGTCTGCTTCTTCACCGGGGCGAAACGCTACAAGCCAGATCCGTCCGGATCGTGCCGCCGCTGCGATTGTCCCGGGTCGGATTGCCTACCGTTCAGCACATGACGCATGCCCAGGCCACCTCGCACCCGCCGCAGCGGCTCACCTCGTTGTCTCGTTCGATCTCCGGTCAGCGAGCCATCGTCACCGGTGCGGCGTCCGGGATGGGACGGGCAACGGCGCATCTGTTCGCCGACGAAGGGGCGCGGGTAGCGGTTGTCGATCTCAGCGAGGATCGCGTGCGTGCGGTCGTGGACGAGATCACTGCGGTCCATGGACGCAGCTCTGCCATCGGCGTCGTCGCCGATGTCGCCAGCCTCGAATCACTGAAGAGGTTGGTCGAGACGGTGGTCGACGCGTTCGCAGGAATCGACATCGTCATCAACAACGCAGGTGTGTCGTTGATCAACTCGGCGTTCCAGGACGAGGAGTCCTTCGAGTCGAACTGGGCGACGACGCTGGATGTGAATCTCACCGCTCACGCACGATTGATTCGGCTTTGCGTCGAGCATCTCAGGGAGAATGGTCGCGGACGGATTGTCAACATAGCGTCGACCGAATCGATCGTCACCACGGCCGGGTTGGCTGCTTACGCAGCGACCAAGGCCGGAGTTGTCGGCTTGACGAAGAGCTTCGCCGTCGAACTCGGTCGCCATGGCATCACCGTCAACTGCATTTGCCCCGGCCCGATCAACACCGGCATGACCGCCAGCATTGACGAAACTGCCAAGGCGACCTACGCCAAACGCCGGGTGCCGTTACGTCGTTACGGCGAACCGGAGGAGGTCGCGCAGATGACCCTCAGCCTGTGCCTTCCCGCAGCGAGCTTCGTCAACGGCGCGATCATCCCGGTGGACGGCGGAATGACGATTCGCCACGCATAGCGCGACGGACTCGCGGCAGTCGGACGGTGATCAGTCTTTCAGCGAACGAATCCGTCGAGGATGCCTGTCAGGCCGGTGGGGTGTTCGCCGACGCAGAGGATCTCGAGGATGCCCGTTCCGACCGCGGTGACACCGGCTTCGTCCCGGAAGGTTGCTTTGCACAAGGTCTGGACGTGGATGTTTTCGCGGGTCAGCGGATTGTCGACAGGAAGCGAAATTCGTTCGCCTCCGACGACTGCCTCGCCTCGCCAGGATCCGTGAGTCCAATCGGGATGCCCGTAGCCGATACCACGCATCTGGAAGTTGAACACGGGTTCCAGCGTCACCGTTGCACGACTTCCCGACCACGAGATCAGGTCGTATTCGAACGACTCGGCCAAGCGGGTGCCCGGCTTCCATTCGATTCGGTAGTCGACCGTTCGCATCATGTCGGCCGCACCCCCGTTGGGGGCAATCGCTCCGACCTCGTGCCAGCGCCGGCCGTCGCCGAATTCGTTCACGTCGAAGTGGGTGCTGAAATCGGCGAAGTTGACCGGGGCCCAAAGCCAGAAGAACTGCGGCAGTGACACGGGCGCCCCGGTCTGAGCCGGTTCGCCGACTGGACGGATTCCCCACGAGCGGTCCCGCGAGCCGGTCACATCGATGGCTGAAACGTCCATTCGCTCGCCGTCTACCTCGATCCAGCCCGACCACCGTCCGAACTGGGTCAGGCGGGTGTAGTCGAAGAAGACCCGCATGCCCGTGCGCTGGAAGAAGTGGGGTTCCTCGATCGCGTCGGAGGCAGCGGTGAAGGTGAGTTCGCAGCGAAGGTCGTGATCGGGGGCATCGACGAGAAGCCGAAGGATGCGCAATGGCTCGACGACCTCGACCCGGATCGGCCCGACGGTGGTGGCATCGCGGCGGTCCTGTGGCGCACGCCCAGAGGCGAACACGCTGATCTGTTCTCGTGTTCCGGCGGGACCACCATCGCGGCCGGCCACGACGCTGAACGCCGCGTCGGTCACGTGGCGATTCGGATAGAGGCCCATCGCCAGCCCGAAGTAGAGCGAGCCGTCGGCTGTGTACCCGTTGAAGAAGTATCTGTCGTAGTGGTTGATGTCGGCCGTGGAGGTGTGCGCAATCGGTACACACGCCTGATGAATGGGAAAGTCGTCGTAGCTGGAGAGCACGAGCCGATCGTAGGGTGACCAGCGCCACGAGCCCTTGTCGGGGATCTCCGAGACGACATCGGCTCCTGCCATCTACGCTGGACGGCGTGAGTCCGGCCACCTACCGCAAGATCACCATCGCGGCCCTCGTAGCGGTGTGCCTGATCGTCGTGACCGGTGCTTCGGTGCGATTGAGCGGTTCTGGTCTCGGTTGTTCGGACTGGCCGAACTGCAACTCGGAGAAGTTCATCGATGTATCGACGACGCACGGGGCGATCGAGCAGGTGAACCGGCTGTTCACGGGTGTGGTCGCAGCAGCCGTCATCGCAGCGGTCCTCGGCGCATTTCGACGTCGGCCTCGGCGCCAGGACCTCACCCGGTTGTCGATCCTGATTGCACTCGGTGTCCCGATGCAGGGCCTGGTCGGGGCGATCGTGGTGTTCACCGACCTCAATCCGTTCGCCAATCAGCAACACTTCCTGCTCTCGATGGTGCTCGTCGCGCTCGGTGCGATCCTCGTTCGCCGGGCCGGTGAACCAGACGCCGAACCAGACGCCGAATCAGACGCCGAATCAGACGCCGAATCAGACCCTGCAACGGGTGCACAGACCAGCACGGTCGTCCGCAGCCTGCAGGTCACCGACCGCACCGCAGCGCACGTTCGGGCGATCACTGTGCTCACCGGCCTCGCACTGTTGACCGGTACGTTCGTCACGGGCGCCGGGCCGCACGCCGGCGACGAGGAAGCGAAACGGTTCGATGTCGCGATCGGACTCGTTGCCCGGATCCACGGCGCGACGGTGATGGCGACGATCGCTGTGGCTGTCCTGCTGGTGTGGCGCCTACGCAACCGGGCAGCAGATCGAAAGGTGCTCGACAACTCGCTCACGACCTGGATGATCCTTGCGGTCGCGCAAGCCGGCATCGGCTACGCGCAGTACTTCAGCGGCGTACCGGCAGTACTCGTGGGCATCCATGTCGCCTTGGCAACGGGGCTGTGGCTTGCGACCGTGCAACTGCAACTGACGACCAAGTCGGTCGAAGTCAGCGATGCGGCCACAGCGAGCGGCACTTCCGGGGGCGACCGGGCCGAGCTCGCCCCTACTCCGTCGTCGTAGTGTCGTAGTCGTCCCGGCGATCACGCGGCGATCACGCGGCGATCACATTGCGAGAGCGGCAAGCGCCGACGCGGCGTCGCGAAACTCGCGGACGGTGTCGTACAGGATCTCGGCGACGGTCCGCACCGAGTCGATCCGACCTGCCACCTGTCCCGTGAGCGCGATCGACGCTTCGAGATCGCCACCGAAGTACAGGTCCATCGCTGTGCCGAACTCGCTCATGTCGACATGATCCAGATGCTCGAGCCGCGTCGTGCGCTCTGTTCGCAGAGCGCGCAGACCGGGCCGTGAGAAACGGTTGAGGAAGACGGTGTCGGTCTCGGCGGCATCGACGATCGCTTGCTTCCAGTTGTCGTGGATCGGTGACTCGGCGGAAGAAACCATGCGCGTGCCCATCTGCACGCCCTGCGCGCCGAGGGCGAATGCGGCTGCCATCGATCGGCCGTCGCAGATCCCGCCGGCGGCGATGATCGGAACGTCGACGTTCGCGGCGATCAGCGGGATCAACACCATCGTCGAGACGTCACGTGGGTTCTTGAAACCTCCGCCTTCGCCCCCTTCGACGACGAGTCCATCGACTCCCGCCCCGACCGCTTTGCGCGCGGCCGCCAAGGTCGGCACGACGTGGAACACGGTCAACCCGGCATCCTTGAGCTGCGCGGTGTACTTGGTCGGATCGCCTGCCGACGTAGTCACGAACTTGACGCCCTGATCCACGACGAACTGAACGATCGACGGGTCGCGCACGAACAACTGGGCGATGTTGACACCGAACGGCTTGTCGGTCAGTTCCCGCATCATCGTGATTTCGCGGCGAACGTTGTCGAGTTCGCCCGACGATGTCTCGATGATTCCGAGGCCGCCTGCGTTCGACACCGCCGATGCCAGACGTGAGCGGGCGATCCAGCCCATCGGCGCCTGAACGATCGGGTAGTCGATCCCGAGCATTTCGGTGATCCGGGTTCGCATTGGTTTCGGTGGTGTCGGCGCTTGAGAATTCGTGATCGTCATCGGTGCGACCGTAATCGTGCTCGAAACGGAAACACGGTATGAACGCCGACGCCACACCAAGGTTGCTATGGTTACGTCCCTCTACAACAGATCGATGCGGCATCTCGCCGTGTCGACATCTCCAGGGGGAGAACCCACAACATGCAGAAAACAAAGTTCGGTCGCTTCGCTGCGGCCTCACTTGGTCTGACCCTCTTCGTTGCCGCGTGCGGCAGCGACGAGAAGAAGGCTGAAACAACCACGGCTGCAACCACTGCAGCAACTACTGCAGCAACCACTGCAGCAACCGAGGCCGGGGGCACTGCTTCCGGCGTCACCTGCGAAGGCGTCACGCTTGCGTTCCTCGGAGCCCTCTCGGGCGACAACGGCGCACTCGGAACGAACATGATCAACGGTGCCTCGATCGCGATTGACGACTTCAACGCCGCCAACCCCGACTGCCAGGTCAAGTTC
>JANOEM010000673.1:0-1894 GCA_031413195.1 Actinomycetes bacterium | reverse complement strand
CCGAACCGCCGCCTGAACCGCGGCGACGGCGGCCCTGAAGGCCCGACCCGCTCCACCAAAGCGGAACGATGTTCTGGCAGGCAAGAAGTAGGATCACGGTTCGTTCGTCACGGGGTTCGTCGCGGAATTGGAGGCAGATGTGGGTCAGTTGAGTGGTCGGTTGAGTGGGAAGGTCGCGTTGATCACCGGTGCGTCATCGGGCCTGGGTCGCGTTGGCGCAGAGCGTTTCGCGCAAGAAGGCGCGCAGATCGTCATCGCCGACATCAACGACGGAGACGAAGCGGTCGAAGCAATCGCGGCCGCCGGTGGTGAGGCAACGTTCGTCCGCTGCGATGTCACCGACGAGCAGTCGGTCGAATCCGCGGTTGCCCACGCGGTGGAAACGTTTGGCGGGTTGCACGTGCTCTACAACAACGCCGGCGTGATGCTCAGCGACGACGATGGCCCGACGAACACCTCGATCGACACCTACAACCTGACCATGGACATCAACGTCAAGGGTGTGCTGCTCGGCTGCCGGTACGCGATCCCGGCGATGCTCGCGAGCGGTGGCGGTTCGATCGTCAACGTCGCGTCCTTCGTCGCCCACATGGGCGCTGCTACTCCCCAGATCGCCTACACCGCATCGAAGGGCGCGGTGCTGGCGATGACTCGCGAGATCGCCACGATCTACGCCCGGCAGGGAATCCGCGCCAATGCGCTGTGCCCCGGGCCGATCATGACCCCGATGCTCGCCAAGTTCCTCAGCGACGACGACAAGCGCAATCGCCGTTTGGTCCACATCCCGATGGGCCGCTTCGGCGAGCCGATCGAGATTGCCAACGGTGCACTGTTCCTGGCCAGCGACGAAAGCAGCTGGATGACCGGGCAGTCGCTGATCATCGACGGCGGCATCACGAGCGCATACGTCACGCCGCAATAGGGCGACCATCGACGTGACCCAAATCCACGGGCCGGACGCGGCGATCGGCGATCTCGGCGCGTCGGCTGCGGCGTTCATCGCGAATCGCCTCAGCGGCGCCCCGCTCGGTCGCACCGCAACGGCAGCCGAGATGCGTGCCGCCCTGGAGGGGGCGATCACGGTCGGCGGTGTTGGCGCCGACGATGCATGGCGGCTGATGACCGACGTGGTCCTGCACAACACGGTCGGAATCGACAGCGAACGCTTCCTCGCGTTCATCCCGGTTTCGCCGAGTGCGGCATCGGCATGGGCGGACGCTGTCGTGGGCACGACGTCGGTTGCCGCCGAGTCGTGGCTCGAGGCCGCTGGGGCGGTGGCCGCTGAGAATCAATTGCTCTCCTACTTCGCCGATCTCGCTGGAATGCCGGATTCGGCAGGCGGCTGCTTCATGAGCGGTGGCTCGATCGGCAACCTGTCAGCGCTCGCCGTTGCGCGCGATCAACAACCTGCGCGACGGGTAGTAGCCGTTGCCGACACGGCCCACGCATCGGTGCACAACACGCTGCACCTGCTCGGGTTGCAGGCGCTCGTCGTCGCGACCGGTGAGGACGGTCGGTTCGACGGCGATGCCCTTCGAGCGGCGGTCGGGGGTCGCACCGATGTCGGCATCGTTGTCGCCGCTGCCGGGTCGACGAATGCCGGCCTGATCGACGATCTCGACGGGTTGGCCGATGTCGCTGCGGAGATCGGGGCATGGTTCCACGTCGATGCCGCCTATGGAGGTGCCACCCTGTTGTTGCCGGAGTTCCGTGAACGGCTGGGCGGAATCGGACGGGCTGATTCATTCATCGTTGATCCACACAAGTGGTTGTTCGCCCCGGCGGGCTCGTGTGCCGTGATCTACCGGGATCCGGCGCTCGCGGCCGCCGTCCATACCCAACACGGCCCGTATGTCGACGTGATGCGCCAAGACGGCGACGAATGGAACCCGGC
>JANOEM010000672.1:0-4727 GCA_031413195.1 Actinomycetes bacterium | reverse complement strand
GGCCTCCGAGACGCCGATGTTGCCAGGGATCACAGCGGGCATCATCGACGCCGGCAGCACCGATGCCGGCACGCTCTACTTCCAAGGAATCGTCAATGACGGAGCACCGAGGTACTTCGACGAGGCCGCCGGTGTCGGGTTCCGGCTCGTGACGAACGTTGCGGTCACCGGACAAGTCGAGAAGGAACTTTTGGCCTGGTTCGAGGGCATCGGCGGCAAAGCGGTCGTGTTCGACGCGTCCGCCCCGATCGGCGATCCGCTGAATCAGTATGCAGATTGGTTCGCGCTCCACGATGTGGTGGGCGTGATCCAGCGACCCGACTTCTACATCTTCGGCACCGCCCCCGGTGTCGAAGATCTCGACTCGCTGCTCGCCAAACTGCGTACCGCGCTGACCTGAATTCGCCGTCTCAGCAACGAGTTGCCCGAGGAACGACGGTCAGCCGATCACCCGATAACGGCTCTGAGCTGGCTGCACGCGCGCTGCAAGGCTCGACTCATATGATCTCGCAAGACCGAGGGGGGTCGATGGACATCACGGTGCTGGGTTCGGTGAACGCAACGGAAGACCACTGTGACATCGCGCTCGGTGGACCGCGACAGCGGCGACTCCTGGCCGTGCTGGTGATCGGCGAGGGACGTGTCGTCAGCAATGACCGAATCATCGATGCCGTCTGGGGCGACGAGATTCCTCCGGACGGTGCTGCCAAGACGTTGTTGTCGTACGTGTCGCGATTGCGATCCGCACTCGGCGACGGCTGGGTGGTCACCGGCGACGACGGCTATGCCCTCGCGAAAACTCGAGATTCCGTCGACGCGAAGCGGTTCGAAGAGCTGCTCGATCGCTCCCGCGCTGCCCAGCCCCACGATGCACTCCCCCTGCTCGACCAGGCTCTCGGGCTTTGGCACGGACGGGCGTTCGGCGACCTCGCCGACGAGGACTGGTGCCGCCCCGTTGCGACCCGCCTCGAGGAACTGCGCCTCCTTGCTCTGGAGGCGCGATGCCAGGCGCGTCTCGACACCGGGGCCCACGTCGAAGTGGTGGCCGACCTCGAAGGGCTTGTCAGCGAACATCCATTGCGCGAGCGATTCCGCGCCCAACAGATGCTGGCCCTGTACCGGTCGGGCCGGCAGGCGGAGGCACTGCGCGCATTCAACGAACACCGACGATTCCTCGCCGATGAGACGGGACTCGAACCATCGCGGGATCTGCTCGCGCTCGAACGGCGGATCGCGGTCGCCGACCCGTCCCTTGCATTCGTCACCGCAGGGCGCACCACCCGCGGCTACGTGCTCGCCGACGAGATCGGCGAAGGAGCGTTCGGCACCGTCTACCGCGCTCTCCAGCCGTCCGTTGGCCGCGAAGTGGCGGTCAAGGTCGTGAAGGCAGAACTCGCCGACGACCCGGCTTACATCCGCCGGTTCGAGGGCGAAGCGCGGGTGGTCGCCCGCCTCGAACACCCACACATCGTTCCGCTCTACGACTTCTGGCGTGAGCCGGGTGCCGCGTACCTCGTGTTCCGGTACATCCGCGGCGGCAACGTCGAATCCGCCCGGCTCGGCTCGGGACGGTGGCCGCTCGAACGAGTCGATCGGCTGGTCAACGAAATCGGCGCAGCGCTCGCTGTTGCACATGCTGCGAACATCGTGCATCGCGACGTGAAGCCGGCCAACCTGCTCTACGACGAGACCGGCAACTCGTACCTGGCGGACTTCGGCATAGCCCTCGAGGGTGTCAACTCCGAGTCCGTCGGCGGTGCGCTTCGATCTGCGGGATCGCCGTTGTATGCGAGCCCGGAGCAAGTGCGCGATGGCACGGCGTCGCCGCGCTCGGACCAGTACGCGCTCGCAGTGGTGGCGTGGGAGCTGCTTGCCGGCGTTGCACCGTTCGAAGGGACCCTGGTCACCGAGCTCCTCCAGAACAAACTCACCCGAGGCCTGCCTCCCCTCGGCGACCGTCGACCTGACCTCGCCGACGATGTCAGTGCCGTGCTCAGCCGGGCTGCTGCGCTGCACCCCGAAGATCGATTCTCATCGATGGCCGAATTCCTGACGCTTTGGCGCGACGCCGTGACACGGCCTGCTCGCGCCGCGGTCACCACTGGCCGGTTGGACAGTGGCGCCAACACCCCCGCACAGCTCGACGACCTGTCGAGATCCACCCTCGCCAGCATCGGCGTCGCGAGTGTCAACCCCTACAAGGGCCTCCGCGCATTCGACGAAGGCGACACGGCGCAGTTCCACGGCCGATCGGGAGAGACCGACGCACTCGTCGAACTCGTCGGACAGCATCGGGTCGTAGCGGTCGTCGGTCCGTCGGGGTCAGGCAAGAGCAGCCTGGTTCGCGCCGGTCTCATCCCGCGCCTGCGCGACCTTGGCCGGATCGTTACGGTCGCCGTCCCCGGATCGCAGCCGGTCGACGAGCTCTCCGAGTCGCTCGTAAGAATCGCCGTCGAAGCACCTCCACATCTTCGCGAGGGACTCCTCGATGCCGAGGCGCTCCCGCTTCTGATCGAAGAGCTGTTGCCTGACGACGGCACGGAACTCGTGGTGGTCCTCGATCAGTTCGAGGAATTGTGGACCCTGGCCGAACCGTCGCAGCGAAACTTGGTGCTTGCCGCGCTCACCTCAGCTGCCACGAGCCCGGACAGCAGGTTGCGAGTGGTCGTAGCGATCCGTGCAGACTTCTACGACCGACCACTGGCCCATCCGCTGCTCGGGCCACTCGTGCGCGACGCCAGCTTCGCGGTCACGCCGCTCGGACCGGCAGAGTTGGAAATGGCCATCACAGCTCCGGCGGCATCGGTCGGTGTACGGGTGGAACCGGCATTGCTCGCGTCGCTCGTGGCCGACGTGGTCACCCAACCCGCTGGACTCCCGCTGCTGCAGTACACCCTCACCGAGCTGTACGACCGCCGTGAGGGGACCGTCTTGACGAAGGCCACCTACGACGAGATGGGCGGCCTCGCAGGCGCACTGAGCCGTCGCGCAGAAGAGGTCCTGGAGAACCTGGGCGCGGAGCAACAAACGGCAGTGCGACGCCTGTTCTCCAGACTGGTGAGCCCCGGCGAGGGAAGCGAGGACACGCGTCGCCGGGCCCGCCGGAGCGAGCTCTCGTCGATCCCGGGCGAAGTCGTCGACGCCTTCGGCGCAGCGCGTCTGCTCACCTTCGACGTCGATCCGACCGACCGGGAGCCCACGGTCGAGGTCGCCCACGAAGCGCTGATCCGCCACTGGCCGCGCTTGCGAGATTGGCTCAGCGAGGACCGCGACGGCCTGCGCGTTCACCGACACCTCGCCGATGCCGCAGCCGGATGGCGCAGTCGGGGAAGGGAGCAGGGTGAGCTCTATCGCGGATCCCGTCTCGCAACGGCGGCCGACTGGGTCGCAGACCACCCGGGCGAGTTGTCGTCGACCGAGACCCATTTCCTCGGCGAATCCCATCGGCGCGCACGACGCACCCGACGAACTCGACGAATCGCAGTTGGCTCGCTCGCCGCACTGACCGTTGCAGCTGTTGCCGGTGCGGGTCTGGCAGTGCGTCAGGGTCAGCGAGCAGACCGAAACGCCGCCGCTGCCACTGCGAGCGCAACCGCCGCCGACCTCAACTCGCAACGTGCCGACACGAACGCTGCGCTCGCCGAAGACAACGCCTCGCTTGCCGAGCAGCGAGCAAACGACGCCGCTTCGAGCGAAGCCGAGGCGATCCGCGCCCGCGATGAGACAGCGTTGCAGAAGCTGGCTTCGGATGCGGCCGGCGTGGCGCGGTCGCAACGAGAGCTCGGCCTGTTGCTTGCGGTCGAGGCCTACCGGCGCAACCCCGGAGTAGAGAGCGAGAGTGCATTGGCCACGACCCTGACCGCGCAGCCGGGCATTCGCCGATTCATCGACATTGGCATTCCAGATGTTCGACTCGAAAGAAACATCGCCAGCGGCGGCGGGTTGATCGCTGTGACCGTCGAGCGCGACGACGAACTTCCACTCGCGGTGCTGATCGACGCGTCCACTCTCCGACCGACCGGAGTCCTGATCGAGATGGGCGGGGTGAGCACGGTGGCGGTCCGGCCGGACGGGCTCGAAGTCGCCACGAGCAGCGTGCAGGGTGGCGTGCGGCGTTGGAGTCCGACCACCGGCGATCAGCTCGGCCCGACGATCTTTACGGAACCGCGTGTCGTGGGGAACGGCTCGTGGCCGATCGCTTACCTCCCGGACGGATCGCTCGTCGTCACGTCGTCAGACACTCTGACCATTCACCCACCGGACGGCACATCAGTTGCGCGCACCCTCGCACTCGGCGGGCCTGTCGAATCGATCGCGGTCGATCCCACCGGCTCGATGCTCGCTGTCGCCCAGGAATTGACGGGCGGGGTCGGCCGCACCATCTGGCTGGTGGACGCGGGAACACTCGCCCACCGCGATCTCATCGCCGGTCATCCGAACTTCTTCGTTGCCGTCGCTTTCGCCGGTGAGGGGCGTGTCCTCGCGGCCGACTTTCCGGCGGGCGCCATTGCACGGCTGTTCGAGTTGCGAATCGACGGAACGCCGTCGCCGAGCCCCGCCCCGCTTCCCGCACTCCCGAACAGCGTTCTGCCGCGTGGCGATGGCAGTGCGATCATCGGCCTCGTTTCCGGCGGCTACGTGGTCGCTGATTCTGATCTGATCGTCGGCAGTCGTCATCCCTCGACGGCGACGGCATTTGCATTGCTTGCGGACGGGCAGTTGCTTGC
>JANOEM010000671.1:0-2260 GCA_031413195.1 Actinomycetes bacterium | reverse complement strand
CCTGAACCCGTATCGTCAGGTGGCGATCTCGTCGTAGATCTCGCCGACGTCGATATGGTCTCAGGTCATGGCCGTAGATCTTGCGATCGTTGTTGTCACGTACAACAGCGCACACGTGATCGACGATCTCCTCGATTCGTTGCCGGCGGCCGTGGGCGCACTCACCGTTGACGTGGTCGTCGTCGACAACGGTTCGAGCGACGACACCCCCGAGGTGGTCGGGCGCCGCAACGACTGCACTTTGATCAGATCGACGAACCGTGGCTACTCGGCCGGAATCAACACCGGGGTCAACGCCGCCCAACCCGCTCGTGCGACGCTCATTCTCAACCCTGACGTGCGACTGCTTCCCGACGCAGCTGCAATCATGCTGTCAGTGGCCGGCAAGGGTGTCGGCATCGTCGCACCCCAGGTACGCGGTGACGACGGCCACCTCCATCTCTCGCTCCGGCGAGAGCCCACGATCCTCCGCGAGCTCGGCCTGACGCGAACCCGTCTCGCAAGGTTCTCGGAGTACGTGAGCCAGACCGACGCCTACCTCACCCCGGGCTCGTTCGACTGGGCGCTCGGTGCTGTTCTGCTGGTGACCGATGAATGCAGTGAAGCGATCGGCGGGTGGGACGAGTCCTTCTTCCTGTATTCCGAGGAAACCGACCTGTGCGCCCGAGCCCGCGACGCTGGATTCACTCCCCGATACGAGCCGTCGGCGGTTGCGGTCCACATCGGAGCGCAATCCGGTGTCAACGAGCGGACATACAGCATGCAGGCCATCAACCGCGTCCGTTATTACAGTCGCCGACACTCGTCGCTCGCCTCGTGGAGCTACTTCGCGCTCAGCATCCTCAACGAACTGCGTCGCACACCTGTTGGCCCACAGCACCGGCACGCCATGTTGACCCTGCTCCGACCCGGCCTACGGCCAGCAGAGTTGAACTGCGGCGGATCGCTGCTCCCGCGCTGACGGAGCGCAGTTCGGCGAGGCACCGATGCGCCCGCAAGGACAATCGATCAGCGATCGAGCGAGGGCGGTACGAACCTGGCCGAAGGGAGTGGCCCGCTGAGCACCTGGACGATTCGCTCGGCCGCCCTGCCGTCCCAGAGGGGCACCGCTGCGGGAGTACGCGCCTGACCAAGTGCGTCGTCGACCGCCGCAACGATTCGATCGTGGTCGAAGCCGACGAGCACGTTCGTGCCGAGCGTGATCGTGATCGGGCGCTCGGTGTTCTCCCGCACGGTCAGACACGGAACGCCGAGCGCTGTCGTCTCCTCCTGCACCCCTCCGGAGTCCGTGATCACCACGGCTGCTGAGGCCTCGAGGCGAAGAAAGTCGAGATACTGCTGTGGATCGAGCAGGGTGATGTCGACACCGTCGAGCGACACCCCGAGTTGCTCCAGCATGTTGCGGGTCCGTGGATGAACGGGAAACGCCAATGGGATGCGTTCAGCAACGTCGCAGAGGGTGGCGAGCATGTCCGCCAGTCTCATCGGATCGTCAACGAGCGCCGGGCGGTGCAAGGTGACCAGGCCGAAGCCGCCTTCGGTCAACCCGAATTCGTCGAGGACCGGTCGCTGCTTCGCCGCCGGCAGAGCTCGGAAGAGACTGTCGACCATGACGTTGCCGACGCGGAACACACGGCTCGGCTCGACACCCTCGGCACTGAGGTTCACATCACCGTCCTCGCTCGGCGTGAACAGCCACGTCGCCAGCGAGTCGACCACGACACGATTGATCTCCTCGGGCATGGTGCGGTCGAACGACCTCAGCCCCGCCTCGATGTGCCCGAGCGGAATCCCTGCCTTTGCGGCGACAAGTCCGCACGCCACCGTCGAGTTGACGTCGCCGACCACCAGCACTGCATCGACCTCAGGGTGACCATCGAGCCACTGCTCGAATGCCACCATCACTCCGGCGGTCTGTTCGCCGTGACTGCCGGAACCGATCTCGAGATTCGCGACGGGCTCGGGAATGTCCAGAGCGTCGAAGAACGAGGCGGACATCGCCGCGTCGTAGTGCTGACCGGTGTGTACGAGTTGAGCGTCGATCCCGCAACGCTCGAACGCATGCATCACCGGCGCGACCTTCGGAAAGTTGGGGCGAGCACCGGCGATGACGACCGGCTTACGGATCACGACGCTGCCTCCACCACTCACGCGCAACCAACGCAATGAACCTGGAGTTGCCCACCAGGTAGCGCCGCCACATCCGGCGAGGTTCCTGACACAGCCGGTACACCCACTCGGCGCCGTTGTCGAGGCGCTC
>JANOEM010000670.1:0-2098 GCA_031413195.1 Actinomycetes bacterium | reverse complement strand
GCTGCCGTCCTGCGGCGGGAGATGGAACTTGTATCCGTACCACCAACCGTAGTCGCGAACGGCCACATGGTGTTCTCGCGGCAGCCCGCGAGGCCGCAAGACCAGGTCAGCGGCGGATTCCGCTCATCACCAGTGCGATGCGTTCCGACGAGGCGATGTCATCTCGAATCGCCAGCAACCCGGCCAGACCCGCGCTCCCGGTGGGGCTCACGTCGAAGCCCGAGGCTCGGGCCATCGCGTGGGCCCGCAGCACGTCGGCCTCCGCCGCGACGACGGGCCCTCCGCCCGATGCAGTCATGGCGGTGAACACACCGAGCCAGTCGTAGGTCTCGTCGTCGAGGATGCCGTCAGCGATCGAGTGCGGATCGTCCCAGACGGTCATCAGATCGCCCCATCGTTGCCCGATCGACGCAGTGTCGTCGAGGTGCCCGTGATCGCGCTGGGCTCGACGCCATGCCCGGGCGAGCGGCGCGCATCCCTCCGCCTGGACGGCGTGGAGCCGAGTACCCGGCGAGGTGTCCGCGAGCCCGGCGCCGAGGCACGCGGCGAACGCTCCGCCACCCACCTGGACGAAGACGCGATCGAGCGGCACCGTTGCCTGCTCGGCGATCTCCCAACCGATGGTTCGACCGCCATCGAGCGCGAGGGCATTCTCGGGTCCCTGGACCGTGAAGGGGATGGCGCCCGCGGCGACCGCGTCACGAAAGCGGAACATCGCGGGGTCGCCGGGCGGGTCGTGCGGACGACGTTCGCACCGGTGGACGGTGGCGCCGAGGCGGTCGAGTTCCGAGCCGAAGCCATCGGTCATCCAGGTGGGGACGTACACGTCGATCGGCCAGTCGACGGCCGCAGCGAGCGTTGATGCGGCGAGGGCCGCGTTGCCGCACGAGGCGATCGCCAACCGGGGCCGTTCGGTGAGGTGCCCAATCCGTTCAGACGCCAGGAGGTTCAGCAGGATCGTCACGAGGTGACGCGCCTTCTGGCTACCGGCCACTCCTCCGGTCTCGTCCTTGACCCACACACCCCCGGCGGCGTCGAAGCCAAGTTCGTCCGACAGGTCGGCGCTCCGGGCGAAGGGCGTCGGAACGAACCCGGTCCCCGCGACCCGCCGGACCGCGTCGTCGGTCTGCTCCACGAGCTGGGTGCGCGCATCACGATCGAGTCCGTTCGCATCGGCGTATGCCGCCCACGCGAGGTCATGGTCGTGAGTGATCAATGACGACCGGCCGGCTGACGCGTCAGCGGAGGCGTGGTCTGCCGTTGCGAGATCGCCGAGTGATTGGTCGGCGTTGACGATGGTGAGTGCGTGGTGGCGGTCGCTGCCGGTCGAGTTGGGGCAGCGCCACGGGAACGGCGTGGCGATCGCGACCGTCGTGTCACAGACGGCGCAGCGCCATCCCGTCACGCGCATCGGGTCGTTCCAGCGCTCCGCACCGCTCAACCCGTCACCCGGGCGTTGAAGTCGTCGATCATGTCGTCCCACACGTCGACGTAGCGCCGCAGACCCTTCCAGAAACTCTGGTGGCGGCGGGCCTCGAACAGCTCGAACGGTGTGCCCTGCTGCTCGACCCAGGTGTAGTAGCCGAGGTTGAAGATGCGGCGGCGATCGGCTTCGGTGCAGTCGATCATGTTGTCGGTGTTCACCCAGCCAAGGTGTTCGCCGAAGACCTCGGCGGCGTCGGTGACGGTGAACTCGTTGCCGTAGCGGGTGGCGAGCAGCTTGGCCCGCTCGCTCGGGTAGAGCGCGGCGCCGTCGGTGGCGACGGTGATGATGGCGTCGTCGGGCCCGAGATCGAGCAACTTGGCGGTCTTGATCGCGGCGAGCACGTTGCAGATCGCGGAGAAGCCGAAGTGCTCGAGTGCGGAGACGATGTCGGCGGGCACTCCCTTGGTCTGCACCAGGTACTGGCGGCCGATCTCGGTGTTGAAGAGTGCGTCGAGTTCGTCGGTCGACTTGTCGGAGATCCCCACGACGACGTCGGTGTTCATCACGTTGTGGATGATCGGGATGTGCTTGTCGCCGATGCCCTGGATGTTGTGCTCGCCGAAACCGTTCTCGAGCATCGTCGGACACTCGAGCGCCTCGACCGCGACGATC
>JANOEM010000669.1:0-2136 GCA_031413195.1 Actinomycetes bacterium | reverse complement strand
CGGCGGAGGCCCGCGCCACGTCTCGCAGGGTGCCGAGCTCGCCGGTGGCGAGGATCACCTTCAGGTGGGCCTCGCCGCACGCTGCGCGGAAGGCACGGACCTCGTCATAGAGCGCCTGCAATTTAACGTTCCAGTGGCATATCTCAACCATGTTCGCCGGTCATCGCAAGAGGCGTCGCTACCGTGACGCGGAAGGCCCCGACACTTCTGTCGGCGATGTCCCTTGCTGGAGGAATTTCTGCTTGGCTGCGATCTTGGCTGCTCGGTCGATTCTTTGCCGACTGGGGGAAAGGAGCACGTATCGGACGTGGTTCGAAGCTTGTTTCGCCCCATCTGGTATCCATCGGGAGAAGCGTCATACTCAGCGAGTTCGTGTGGCTCAACGCAAAGGACGATCGATGTGACGGTCGTCCGACACTTCGCGTTGGCGATGGCACATACATCGGCCGGTTCTCGCAAATCAACGCATGGCGCAATGTGGATATAGGAGCGAACGTCATGATCGCAGACCGGGTCTTCATCAGCGATGCAGACCACCTGTTCGTCGACAAGGAGACTCCCATCAAACTGCAGGGGGACGACTTTCTAGGGCCCGTCGTGTTGATGGAGGGTTGCTGGATCGGCATTGGGGCAGTAATTCTTCCAGGCGTGACCGTCGGGCGCAATGCGATCGTAGCTGCCAACGCAGTCGTGACGCGCGACGTGCCTGATCGTGTGATCGTAGGCGGAGTACCGGCGCGGTTGATCCGCGAGGTTGCAAAGTCATGCTGAAGCAGCGCCTGCTGAGACTGCTGGACAGATACCGCGCCCTGCCTGCGCGGATCAATCGGATCCAAGAAGCTCTCGGACGCATCGAACAGCGCCAGTTGGAATCGGTGATCGACCCCTCCCGAGCAGAGTTTCGAGTGTTCTCGCAGTGGGGCGAAGACGGAATCATCCAAAGCCTGGTCCGCCAAGTGCCGATCGACCGTCCAATTTTTGTCGAGTTCGGCGTCGAAAACTACGTGGAGTCCAACACCCGGTTCCTGCTTGCCAACAACCAGTGGTCCGGTCTGGTGATCGACGGCAGTGCGGACAACATCGAATACATCCGTCGCGATCCCATTTACTGGGCGTGCAACCTCAAGGCAGAACACTCGTTCATCACACGCGAGAACATCGACTTGCTGCTCGCGCGCAATGGCATTGCCGGCGACATCGGACTGATGTCGGTGGACATCGACGGCAACGATTACTGGGTCTGGGAAGCGATCAGTACGGTCACACCGCGAATCGTGGTCTGCGAATACAACAGCCACTTTGGGCCAACCGCCGCGGTCACCACGCCTTATGACCCCGCATTCGTGCGCGACTCCGCACACTTTTCCAAGATCTACTACGGCGCCTCGATATCCGCAATTTCCGCGCTCGCGGCCCGCAAGGGGTATTCGCTGGTCGCAGCGAACTCCGTCGGCAACAACGTCTTCTTCGTCCGCAACGACGTACTGGGTTCTCTGCCCGTCCTCACGCCTGAAAGCGCCTACCGACGATCGCAATTTCGCGAGTACCACGACGAGAACGGTCGCTTGACCTTCGATGACTTCAACGTGCGGCTCGCTTCCATCAGCCACCTTACCGTCGTCGACTTAGCGAGCAACGCTACCAAACGTATTGGCGACATCCCGAGTATCGCATCGTGATCGAAAACGTCAGACGGCATGTCGAGGCCATGTTCTCTTGATGTCTGTTCCATTGCCGCCGCCCCCGCCCCACGTCCGCAGCCTGGATGCAATTCGCAGCCTGCCGGGCTCGGACCCGGCAATCGGGGTTGGAACACAGTGACCAAAGCCCATAATGGGCGCTCGGCGCTCGTAACCGGTGGCTTCGGCTTCCTTGGGCGGGCTGTTGCAGTACGGCTCAGCCAAGAAGGCTTCCGCGTAACCGGACTCGGGCACGGACGATGGACCGGTGCCGAATCTCAGGCCTGCGGCTTCGACTCCTGGCTCGATGCTGACGTGTCGCTGGCCAGCCTGCAAACCCTCCCCGATCGCTTCGAACTTATCGTGCACTGTGCCGGGAACGGATCGGTCGCCTATTCACTCAGCAACCCGCTTCAGGACTACACGAAGACTGTCGCGAACACCGCGGAGCTTCTCG
>JANOEM010000668.1:0-1725 GCA_031413195.1 Actinomycetes bacterium | reverse complement strand
CCTGTGGCCATTCCGGCTGTCCGATCAATTCGGCGAGGCGGGCGAACTCGTGTTCACGCCCGACCTGGATCATGAACCAACCATGCCCGGCCTCGAAACCGTCGATGATCATCTTCAGACCCTCGCCGGGAGCCGGCCGTTCGCCCATACTCCAGTAGTTGACGACGACGTCGGCGAAGGAGACCATCGCGTCGAACATCGCGATGTCGACGTACTGTCCCTGCCCGGTCGCGTCACGGTGGCGAAGCGCAGCCAGGACGCCGATCACCCCGAAGAGCGCGGTGCCGATGTCGCCCAGCGCGCCGACCGGGCTGACCGCCGGCGGCTGCCCTGGCAGACGCTTCCACTCGTACAGCCCGCTCATCGCCTCGGCGACTCCGGCGTACGCCGGCCAACCGTCGTACGGAGACGCAACGGTGTTCCCGAATCCGCTGATCGACAGGTAGACCCCCGCTGGGTGTACTGCTCGGATGTCGTCGTAGCCGAGGCCCATTCTGCTCAACGCGCCGCCCTTGAAGTTCTCGGCCACGATGTCGAAACGAGGGGCCAGCCGAAGAACGAGGTCGCGGCCTTGCGGACTCTTGAGATCGATGCAGATCGACTGCTTGCTGAGGTTGTTGCGCAGAAAGGTCGCGCCGACATTACGGCCGTCGGGATCCTTCATCGCAGGCATCGAGCCGCGGCCGAGATCACCGCCGGTGGGGTGCTCGACCTTGACAACCGTCGCGCCGAGACGGGCGAGCAGTTGAGTCGCATACGGAAGTGCCTGCATCTGTTCGAGGGCGAGGATGCGGACACCGTCGAGAGGCTTTCCGTTTGCTCGTGCGTCGATGTTTCCGATGTCTCCCAACAGCATGTGCGCCACAGTATCGGTCGCCGCAGTATCGGTCGCCGCCGGGGCTGGGCCTGTCGCTGGGGCCGGTCAGCGTCCACCCGTGACATCGAGGAACGCCCCGGTGGTGTAGCTCGCCGAATCGCTGCACAGCCAGATGACAGCGGCCGCGACCTCGTCGGCCGTGCCGCTGCGCTGCATCGGGATAGATGGCCGCAATCGGTCGGCGCGTCCGGGCGCGAGCGTTCGATCGAAATCCGTCTCGATCAGACCGGGGCGCACGGCATTGACCCGGATTCCCTGGGTCGCGACTTCCTTCGCGAGCCCGGTGGTCATCGTCTCGAGTGCACCCTTCGATGCCGCGTAGTGCACCCACTCGCCGGAGCCACCGAGGACGGCGGCCTTGGAGGAGATGTTGACGATCGATCCGCCAGTTCCGCCCGAGTTGGTCGACATGTGCCGGACCGCTTCGCGCGCGTACAGGAATGGGCCGGTGATGTTGACGGCCCACAGTCTGGCGAGCATCTCGGCGTCGACCGCGTCGATCGTGCAGTACGCGCCGGCAATCCCCGCGTTGTTGATCAGCGCGTCGACGCGACCGAAGCGGCTGACGACATCGGCGAACGTGCGAACGATCGAAGCCTCGTCCCCGGCGTCGGAGCGGATTGCGGCGTGGGCGCCCCCGAAGGTGACCAGATCGTTGGCGGCGACTTCGCTCGATTCGTAGGTGACCGCCACCGTGTACCCAACCGCCACAGCGGCTCGTGCGATCGCTGCACCGATTCCTCGTGAACCACCGGTGACGAGCATGACGCGGCCGTCGGCAGCGTCGGAGTCGGTGTGATGGAATGCGTCCATCATGCCCCCACGACGGTGAGATGAACGGGTGGGCG
>JANOEM010000667.1:0-8211 GCA_031413195.1 Actinomycetes bacterium | reverse complement strand
TCCACCGGCTTGTGCATGACATCAACGGTGCGCTGCTGACGACACTGGCGGCATGTGGCGATGTCGTTCGCAACATCATGGCGAGTCCGTTTCCAGACGAACGCCAAGCAGTGCTCGGGCCCATCGTGCAGAGCCTCGTCGATCGCTTTCGCCCCCAGACGACCAGCTACTGGGAGATCTGGGTGGACGGCGACAAAGCCGTCACCGCCGAACCCGTCACGTCCGAACCCGTCGAGCCGGTCTACGGGGAGACATATCTTCCGCGCAAGTTCAAGATCGGCGTTGCCTGGCCCGGCGACAACAGCATCGATCTGTTCACCCAGGATGTCGGTTTGATGCCGACACTCCGTTCCGGCACGTCCGGCGATCTCACCGGGTTCGTGGTGTATGCCGGCGGTGGACTCGGGATGAGCCACGCCCGAGAGGATGACACCTACCCGCGTCTGGCCACCGAGCTCGGTTGGGTGACACCGGATCAGGTCCTCGATGTTGTCGAGGCCGTCGTCACGACCCAACGCGATCATGGCAATCGCGCTGACCGTCATCGCGCTCGGCTGAAGTACCTGATCGACGAGCAGGGTGTCGATTGGATAAAGGAGCAGGTCGAGGCTCGCAGTGGGGCCGCGTTGCAACCATCGCCGGCACTGCCCGAGTTCGGAGCTGACGACTATCACGGTTGGTTGCCGACGGGCGACACCCTCAGCTACGGCCTCCCGATCCCGTCTGGCCGCGTCGCCGATCGCGATGGCGTGGCGTTGCGCAGCGCGCTGCGCGAACTCGCCGAATCCACGGAGGTCACGGGCTTTCAGGTCACCCCGCGTCAGGATCTGCTGATCAGCGGTGTGACGCCAAAGAACCGGGCCATCGTCGAGAGCGTGCTGCGCCGCCACGGAGTTCCCATGGCCGAAGACGTCACGGCGCTGACGAGACTGTCGATCGCCTGTCCCGCACTGCCGACGTGTGGCCAGGCGCTGGGCGAAGCGGAACGGGTGCTGCCGCAATTCGTCGAACTACTCGACAAGACCTTGGTCGATGCGGGTGTCGGTGGACAGGCAATCAGGCTGAACATGACCGGCTGCCCGAACGGCTGCTCACGTCCGTACACGGCCGAGATCGGAATCGTCGGCCGGACCAAGACCAACTACGACGTCTACGTCGGGGGAGCGGTGGGCGGCGAGCGGATGGCCGAACGGCTGCGCGCGGACGTGCCCTATGCGGACATCCCGAGCCTTCTGGCGCCCGTGTTCGCCGGGTTCGCAGTCGACGGCCACGGTGGCGAGAGCTTCGGCGACTACTGCGCTCGCGTCGGGACCGAGCAACTGATCACCGTGCTCCCGATCCCGACGGTCAAACGCCGACGCCGAGCCGAGTCATCGGAGCCAGCGGCAACCGAAGCGGGGGACGAGTGAACGAGCCGGCACAAATCGGTCATGTCGCGCTGGTCGGCGCGGGGCCCGGCGACCCGGACCTGTTGACGTTGCGCGCGGCAAGGCTGCTTGCCGAAGCCGATGTCGTGGTGCACGATGCGCTCGTCGGGTCCGGTGTGTTGAAGCTTGCCTCACCGCTTGCCGAACTGATCGACGTCGGCAAACGACCCGGCCGCGGCGTCGCACAAGAACTGACCAACGTTCTGTTGATCCAACTCGCCCGTGACGGCAAGCGGGTCGTCCGACTGAAGGGTGGAGATCCGTTCGTGTTCGGGCGCGGTGGTGAAGAGGCGGTCGCGCTTGCCCAGGCCGGAGTCGTTTGCGAGGTCGTCCCCGGCATCTCGTCGGCGATCGCTGCGCCGGGTGCGGCGGGTATCCCCGTCACCTATCGGGGGATGTCGGCGTCGTTCACCGTGGTTACCGGTCACCGCCAGTTCGGCGAGGTTCCGGTGAACTGGGACGCGCTGGCCAAGGTCGGTGGGACGATCGTGGTGCTGATGGGCGTGGCCGAGCGGGCCATTCTTGCGCAGGCCCTGATCGACGGTGGGTTGCCGACCGACACGCCGGTCGCTGCGATCGGCCGGGCCACGACCGACGCGCAGGTGATCGTGCGTTGCCGGATCGATCAACTCGGCGAGGCCGACGTGCGCTCGCCTGCGACGCTGGTGATCGGGGCCGTCGCTGCCCTAAACGTTGGTGACGACGCTGTGGTCGCCGCATACGCTGTCTGAATGCTGAGCCTGTACGACACTGCGACCCGAACAGTTCGACCGCTCGCGATGCGCGAGCCGGGGACCATGAGCATGTACGTGTGCGGGCCGACGGTCTACGGACCCCCTCATCTCGGCCACGGACGGGCGACCTTGGTCTACGACATCCTCCGTCGATACCTGCAGTCCACGGGCGTGAACGTGCGCCACGTCTCGAACATCACCGATATCGAGGACAAGATCATCGAGCGTTCGCTGCGCGAGGGTCGACCGTGGCAGGACATCACGACCAAATGCGAAGCGGTCTGGTGGCAGGCAATGGACGCAATGGGCATCCTCCGCCCGACCGACACGCCGCACGCGACCGAATACGTCGATGAAATGGTGACCATGATCGCCGAGCTCATTCGGCGCAAAGCCGCATACGTCACCGATGATGGCATCTACATGGCAGTGAGTTCCGTTGCCGACTATGGACTACTCGCTCATCAACGACTCGAGGACATGCTCAGCGGAGGCGGCGACCGCGATGTCGTCGGCGCCGAGAACAAGCGCGAACCTGCGGACTTCGCGCTTTGGAAGTTCACCACACAGCCGCCCGGCAGCCTTCCAGACGGCCCGGTTGAGCCGAGTTGGCCGTCGCCGTGGGGTGATGGCCGACCGGGTTGGCACAGCGAATGCGTCGTGATGAGCTTGCAGTTGCTGGGCGAGAACTTCGATCTCCATGCTGGCGGTCAGGACCTGAAGTTCCCCCACCACGAGAACGAGCGGGCCCAGGCAACTGCATTGGGCAAGGGGTTCGCAAACCACTGGATGCATCACGCCTTCGTGGTCGATGGAGAGGGCGAGAAGCTCTCCAAGAGCCTCGGCAACTTCACCAACCTGCTCGACCTGATCGAGACGATGGATCCTCGCAGCTACCGGTTGTTGCTGCTCCAGAGTCACTACCGTTCGCCCGTCAGCGTCAACACCGACACCGTCGGCGCAGCCGAACGCGCCCTCGCAGGCCTGGACACGTTTGCCCGCCGGGCCGCCAGCGCAGATGTGGAATCCGTCGCAGGCGACGAGTCGTTGGTTGCAGCCTTTCGAGAGCGGATGGACGACGATCTCGACACCGTCAATGCAATGGCGATCGTGTTCGACGCAGCTCGGCGCGGCAACGCAGCCATTGATGCGGGCGATTTGGATCTCGCAGCAGTGCTCGCAGCCAGTGTCGCCGAGTTGTGCGAAGCGGTCGGTCTGGTCCTGAAGTCGAGCGAGGATGTGCCGGCCGACGTGCTGGCCACGGCTGCGGCCCTCGACACCGCCCGGGCTGCCAGGGACTTCGCTACGGCTGACACTCTCCGGGCCGAGTTGCAAGCCGACGGTTGGTTGGTCGAGACGACCAAGTCGGGCACCACTGTTCGTCGCTGAGCCAGCCGAACCAAGCTTGGAATCGCCGGTTCGCGCTGGCAGGCTTGGGCGTGGTGTTTATGCTGCATTCGCCGATCCCACCGCCCGTTGACCCGGCGATGACTCTCAATCGGGTTCCGTGTCGGCCAGACTTGACCTCGATGAGCTGGAATCCGGTCGCGTGACTGTCGTCGTCGACTCCCCGGATCCACCGGCGCTGCGTCGTTTGGCGGCGCTCGACGGCACGTGGGTGTCCACCACGCAATCGGCACGAACCACCTCCGGACCCCGTCCGATGGGATACCAGCCTGGGCTCGACGGTCTGCGCGCGATCAGTGTCGCCGCCGTGATGCTGTTCCATGCAGGCTTCTCCTGGATGCCCGGTGGATTCTTCGGCGTCGAGGTGTTCTTCGTCGTGTCCGGTTACTTGATCACGTCGTTGCTGCTCGACGAACGTGAGAAGAACCAGCGAGTGAGCCTCGAACAGTTCTGGCTCCGTCGTGCCCGTCGCCTGTTCCCGGCGTTGGTCACGATGCTGATTGCCGTTGCGTTGTGGACGGCGATGTTCGGTTCGGCCGAACAGCAGTCGACACTCAAGCGAGACCTGCCCTGGTCGATCTTCTACCTCAACAACTGGGGCCAGATCCTTGGGAGCACGCCGTACTTCTCAGCGGCAGATCCGCCGCTGCTGCGCCATCTGTGGTCGCTCGCGGTCGAAGAGCAGTGGTACCTCATCTGGCCCATGGTGTTCGTCGGCGCAATGATCATCGGCGCCGGCCACCTGCGCAGCCGAGGCATCGCTTTCGTCGGCGCGGCGCTGACAATCATGATCGCGACATCGCTGGCTCATGGTCATGTTTCCGACAATGCGCTCTACCTCAGCACCATCACTCGCGCGAGTGGATTGCTGTTGGGCGCAGGATGCGCGTTCGTGTGGCGTCCCTGGAGGGCTGTCTCTCCGTCGAAGCATCGCGGCCGCCGCCTCGACCCAATGGGCGCCGCAGCGTTGACGCTGCTGGTGTGCATCATGACCGTCGCCGTACTCAACGAGGGATACATCTACACCTGGCTGCTCCCCGTCGTGTCGATCCTGTCGATGGCTGTGATCGCGGTCGTGGTCTACCCGACCTCCAACGGGATGCGGGCGATCCTCGGCTGGCCGCCGTTCGTCGCGGTCGGTCGACGCTCGTACGGTCTGTATCTGTGGCACTGGCCGATCTTCGTGATCGGAGGTGCGTATCACTCCGGGAACTGGACCAAGTTCGCCCTCGCGATGATGGTCACCGTCGCGGTCTCCGAGGCGAGCTACCGGTTCATCGAGACGCCGATCCGCAAAGGGTTCATCGGCGACTGGATGAATGGGCAACGCAACGCGATCGGTGCGGATCGGGTACGCCGATCGCGCGTCACTCGCTCGGTCGGGCTCGGTTTCGGTGTCGTCGCCCTGGGCCTGTTCGCGTTCTATGCCTCGGTCGACCACTTCGACGCAGCGGCCGGCGGCGACGATGCATCGTTCGACCTCGGCGCACCAGCGGCAACGGCGACCGATCCGTCGTCTGCTCAGGCTGGCGAACAGGCCGGGTCGTCGACGGCCACGGCCTCGCCGATCACGGCCGCGACGACCGTTGCCCCTGGCCTGGTTGTTCCCGTTGCATCGGTTGTGCCCGTTGCGCCGGTTGTGCCCGTTGCTTCGATCGCCCCACTGACGCCGACCACCTTGGCGACGTTGCCGCGCCGAGTTGTCGTCGTCGGCGACTCGCAAGCGCATTCGCTGGCCATCAACCTGCCTGACGGCATCGGTGACACGTTCGCGATCTCTGACGGATCGGTCGAGGGATGCGGCGTGTACGACACCGGCAAGGTGATCACGGCTCGCCAGGGGTTCAGCCGGTCGTTCGGCAACTGTGCTGGTTGGGCAGCGAAGTGGGGGTCCGCCGCGTCGTCGTCGGATGCCGACGTTGCGCTTGTGGTCATCGGTGCATGGGACGTGTTCGACGTCCAACTCGATGATCGGACACTGGTGTTCGGGACACCGGCAGCCGATGCGAATTTCGTCGCTCAACTGCAGACCGGCATCGACGCTCTCAAAGCCGGAGGGGCGCAGGTCGCGCTGCTCGAGGTTGCGTGCATGAGACCACAAGATGTCAAGGGGGCCGGGGTGCCGGCACTTCCCGAACGGGGCGACGATTCCCGCACCGGTCACATCAACGATCTGCTCCGCCAGGCCGCTGCTGCAGATCCAGAGAGCGTCACGTTCGTCAGCGGTCCGACCGAGTGGTGCAATGACGAATCGATCAGCACGAACCTGGGGTACCGCTGGGACGGCGTGCACGTCTACAAGCCCGGCGCGAACCTCATCTACGAAACCACCGCCCAATCACTGCTGAACATTCCCGTCCCCGCAGGTTGATCCGCTCGACCGCTCGCCCGCACTCACGCCGGCCCCTACCCAGCATTCATGTCACCGCAAGTGACGAAAAACGATAACTTGCGGTGACATGAATGATTGGTGAGGACCGGTTGAGGGGTCGGGTTGGATCGTGGGTTACCCGATGGTAACTTTCGTGAATGGCTGAATTCTCGCTCTCACTCAACGACGACCAACTCCAGCTGCAGAGCTGGGTCCACGAGTTTGCGAAGGACGTCATCCGTCCAGCCGCTCATGAGTGGGACGAGCGCGAAGAGTTTCCGTGGCCGGTCGTTCAAGAAGCCGCCAAGAACGGTCTGTACGGGTTCGAATTCCTGCTCAACGCAATGGGCGACCCTTCCGGGCTCACGTTGCCGGTCGCGATCGAGGAGATTTTCTGGGGCGACGCCGGGATCGGCATGGCCATCATGGGGTCGGCGCTCGCCGCAGCAGGCATCAGCGGTAATGGCACGCCCGAGCAGGTCATGGAGTGGGTCCCGCAGTGCTACGGCACAGCCGACGACGTGAAGCTCGGAGCGTTTTGCGTCAGCGAGCCAGATGCCGGCAGCGACGTGTCGTCGTTACGGACTCGCGCCGTCTACGACCAGGTCAATGATGAATGGGTGCTCAACGGCACCAAGGCATGGATCACCAACGGTGGCATCGCCGATGTGCACGTCGTGGTTGCCGCCGTCGAGCCCGAGCTCAAAGGGCGCGGCCAGGCCAGCTTCGTCGTGCCGCCGAACACCAAGGGACTCAGTCAAGGTCAGAAGTACAACAAGCACGGAATTCGGGCGTCCCACACCGCCGAGGTCGTCCTCGACGACGTACGCCTGCCCGGCAGCATGCTGCTCGGCGGTAAGGAGAAGCTGGACGCGAAGCTGGCGCGCGCACGCGAGCGCGGTCACAGTGGCGAGAAGCAGCCCGCGATGGCAACGTTCGAGGCAACTCGCCCATCGGTCGGTGCGCAGGCCCTGGGGATCGCTCGTGCTGCCTACGAGTACTCGCTCGAATACGCCAAGGAGCGCCAAGCCTTCGGCAAGGCGATCATCATGAACCAGGCAATCGCGTTCAAGTTGGCCAACATGGCTGTCGAGATCGACGCCTCTCGTCTGCTGATCTGGCGTGCGGCGTGGCTGGCCCGCAACGGTGGTTTCAAGAATGGCGAAGGCTCGATGAGCAAGTACAAGGCCAGCGAGACAGCCGTGCGCGTCACGGAAGAAGCGATCCAGATCCTCGGTGGTTACGGCTACACCCGTGAGTACCCGGTCGAGCGTTGGCATCGTGATGCCAAGATCCACACGATCTTCGAAGGCACGAGCGAGATCCAACAGCTGGTGATCGCCAGGGCGATATCCGGCCTGCGTATCGAGTAGTCGTCGACGGGATGACTCGGCTGCCTGCGCTTGCCCGAGGCATCGCAAGAATGCACTCATCGGACACCTTGCTCGCTGCGCTTGGCGAGCTCGATAGGCAGGATCGATGTGAGGGCGGTGACGACGATGGCGCCGCTCGAACCGAACACCGTGTACTGAGCCTCGACATCGATGCCGGCGGAAGAGGTGATAGTCCACCCGAGTGCCCACAGCGCTGCGAGCACCACTGGCCATGCGATCACGATTCGGTCGAGTCGGCGGTGGAGAACCAGTGCTTGGGTGATGCCGATGGCGAGTCCGCTGATGGCTCCTTGGAGGGCGAGGGCCGCAAGGTCGGTTTGGTAACCAACTGCGGCTGCCCCAGCCCCGAGGCCGATTGCGAGACCAACGGCAGTGGCACCGACCCAGAGTTCGGGTGACAGGCCGGTGCGACGAATCCCGAGCCACTGGGCGAGTCCGATGAAGGCCCCGGTGATGGCTCCGCCGGCGATGGCCGCGCTGAGATTGTCGACGCGGCCGATGATGAGCTTGGCGGCGAGGCCGCCGGCCGGGAAGCCGAGGAAGGTGGGCATCCACCTGAGCACTCGCTTGGGCAAGGTGACGGGTCGGATGACCGCAGCGGCAGTGGTGGTGTTCATGTCAAGAGCTCCTGTGGAAGAGGTGGGAAGTGGGCCGTGCTGACCGTCGGGGCGAGTCGATCCGCCCCGACGGAGAGCGGACAGGTCAGACGGTGACGAGCTCGGGCTGAGGCTCGACGACTGGCTCGATAGCCGGTTCGTTCGGCGCCTCGGGGTGGGCGCGCGAGCCTTCGACATCGAGGGTGGGGATGATCCGGTCGAGCCATGCTGGCATCCACCAGTTCTTGTCGCCGAGCAGTTCCAACGTCGAGGGCACCAGGA
>JANOEM010000666.1:0-8207 GCA_031413195.1 Actinomycetes bacterium | reverse complement strand
AGCAACAGGGTGTAGGTCGTCGAGGTCCACTTCGGGCTGTACAGGGCACCGGCCCAGCATCCATCCGGGCCCTGCGCCGACAGGAGACGAGCACCCCAACCCTCGGCGGCCACACGGGCACGCTCGCTCGCCACATGTTCCGGCGGCATGCCGAGCAGATCTCTCATCACCTGCCATCGCACCGACGGATCACCGGCCAACAGCCACTCGATGATCACGTTCTCGTCAGGGTCGATACCGACATCGAGAACACGTTGATGCGACATCGCTCTCTCCTCGACCTCCCAACATGCGCCCAAGCATCCGTCACGAACCAGAGTAGAACGTCACGGCACCGGACTGCACGAAAGACGCCATCCCGGTTACCCGAAGCGGCCGACTCCGGCTACGGCCGCGGTTCCAGAATGACGACAGCGGTCTCTGTCGAGCGGCGGGCGGCGTAGGCGTCGAGGTTCTTGTCGATCTCTTGCCATCGCGACCAAAGCCGGACCCGCTCCTCGCCGTGAGCGGCCCTGCCGGTGACCAGACGCTCACCGCCGCGCACGTCGACCCGAGCGTCAGGATTCGCCTGCAGGTTGAGCCACCACGCCGGTTCACCCTCGCCCCAACCGTTCATCGCCAACGTGACGACATTCGGCCCATCCTCGAAGTAGCCGACCATCACACTCCGCTCCGCACCGGTCCGCCGCCCGATCACGGTGAGACGGGCCGCGCCCCAACCGTTCGGCTTCGGCCGCCACAGACCCACGCGACCACCCGTCACTCGGTACACGCGACGATGCGAGAACCAGAACAACCGCACGAACCAGCGAGGAGGAAGTCGCGGCTTCGACTTGGGCTCAGACATCTGCGCTCACCCCCAGCGTGGGACGCCTTGGCCACGTCCAGGCGAGTCGTGCGACGCCCGGTGTCGGTGTCGCAAGTGCCTTCGCTTCCTGCATGTCATGGCGTGTTTCCACAACGTCCTCCCCGATGAGTTGAAACCTCGAGAACCGGTGGCCACTCCGAACCACCACCATTGTGAATCTCAGGTGGCAGCGGTGTTAGAGCACAACGTCCCGGTGACCGTGCTCACTCCGAGTCGGCGAACTTCGCCGAGCGTTGTCGCGCGTGCTGGCACGCTCCGGTCCGATGTGCCGAGAGTCGCAGCTCTGTTGAAGTTGGGACGTTGCGCCCTACCAGCGGACCGATCGGCGGACTATCAATCGGACCGTGACAGATCAAGGTATCGCCCGGGGAGTTGGGGACCTGTTCATCGCCGGCCACAACGATCCTCGCCTCCGTGTGACGGATCCGGTGAGTTGAGATGGACCAGCGAGGCGGTGAGGATCCGGGCGTGATGGACAGCGCACTCATCGTGAGCGACCTGCGAAAGGACTATGGCGACACGAAGGCCGTCGACGGTGTTTCGTTCGAGGTGAAGACCGGGGACATCTTCGGAATCATCGGGACAAACGGCTCGGGCAAGACCACCACGGTCGAGTGTGTTCAGGCTTTGCGCCGACCGGATTCGGGATCGGTGCGGGTGCTCGGCATCGATCCTTGCGAGCGGAGTAGAACGCATCGATCGGGCAGGTTCGCGAGTGACCGTGCGCGGCAGCGGACCGCTCCTCGCCTACACGGCCGCCGCATTGGTGGAGCACGAACTGGCGCCGGCTGATCTTCGAGCAGAACGCAAGTCCCTGGAGGATGCGTTCTTGGCCCTCACCGCCGAAGCAGCGGTGGCTTCGCCATGAAGGCGCTGCGCAAGCTCACCTGGGTGGAGCTCAAGCTGTTCACCCGCGACCCACTCAGCCTGGTGTTCACGCTGGCGTTGCCGTTCTTCTTCCTGATCGTGCTCAACGGCGTTTTCGGCAACGAGGTCGAAGTGGACCCCGTTGAGGACGTTTGGCGCGGCGTTGGCCCATCGGAGTACTACGTGCCCGCCTACATCGGTCTGGTCATGGCAGCGACTGGCGTGCTGAGCATGCCCGTGCGGCTCGCCGCCTATCGCGAGAGAGGTGTCCTGCGACGTTTCCGGGCCTCCGGGATGCCGCTGTGGGTGATCCTCGGCTCTCAGATCGCGATCGCACTGCTGACTGCGATCGTCGGCGCCGTGTCGATCACGGTTGCGAGCACATTGATCTACGGCACCGAGTTACTTCCGGCCGACGGCCCGGTGTTCATCCCTGCGTTCGTGTTGGCGTCCTTGGCCTTCGCTGCTGTGGGCGTGTTGTTGGGATCGGTGCTGCCCACATCGCGCTCAGCGCAGGGAGCGGGACTCATGCTGTTCTTCGTGATGTTCCTCCTCTCGGGCGCCGGGCCACCTCGCGACGTGCTCACCGGCCCAATGCGAGGAGTCGGGGATTCCCTGCCACTGAGCTGGGTGATCACCCTGCTGCAGGACCCCTGGCTCGGATTCGGCTGGGCGGCCACGGCATCACTGGTCGTCGTGGGCGTCCTCGTCGGCTCGGTGGCGCTCTCGGTCCGCTTCTTCCGCTGGGACTGATCCGCGTGTCCTGATCTCCTGCGGGTCGCCGCACACGGCACTACCAGCGGGGACCTATTCCTCTGACAGCGGTTGTCCGATGGCGCGACCGTCGAAAGGCCCACCAGTAGGAGCGTGTTCTTCATGGACGCAACTATCAAGGGCGTGCCGGCGGACATCCTCCACACCTATGTCGGCCCAACGGCGACGATGCAGGTCAGAGTCGCGTCACTGGTAACCATCGTCGACGCCCACGGTCCGGAGATGGACCCGGAACCCACTTCCTGGCATCACGCACGGAGATCGACCCTGTACGGATTGAGATCGTCGGATTTTTGATGGGAGGCGAGGAGGCCAACGGCGCGACGGCCACCGATCCACGAATCCGCGCCGTAGTTGCCAAGGCCGCGACGGGAGGCGGTCGAGACTGGACGGTCGATCACCTGAACCGAGGATGAACATTGACCGTCCATCGCGTGAAGTGGTGCTCGATCTCGCGAGCGGCTGATCGACTGTGCACTTCGGTGCGGCGATCCTGCCCCGCCGCCCCGATCCGAGTTCGTATCGATCAAGGAAGCCAGCCGTGCACTCCAACCTGCTCCGCGTAACTTCCGCAACGATCGCTCTTGCCGCCGCAGTCGTGACGGTCGCTGGAGTCGGCTCCACCGCGGGCGTCGCTGCGGCTCCGCTGGGGCTTGCCACGATGAGCCCGACGAGCGGCACCGCGAGCACCGAGATCAACCTGCTCCCGCCGCCCGGTTCGTCGTGCACCGGAAGCGGCAGCGGGTCGCCCTCGTACAGGTGGCAGACCTACATCGTGTCGGCAGCGGTCGATGCGTCCACGCTCACCTACACCAGCGGACCCCAGCCAGTCGCCGGTTTCTTCGTCTCGCCGATGTACGAGGCCGACAGTGGCACCCAGGTCAGCAACAGATTCCCCTCCTCGAACCCTGTTGGTTTGATATCTGGCGTCCGGACCATGTCGCTCCAGGCGCTCGTCGGCTCGGCGATCACAGCGGGCGAGTACAAGGTCGGCTTCGCATGTACCCAGGCAGGCGTTCTGGATGTCGGGCGGTACTGGGAGACCTCGATCACGATCAGCAATGTCACGGCGATCGGCTTCGACTATGCGGTCGGCGCTGGACCGGCCGAAACCACTACTACGACCACGACCAGCAGCACCAGCACGACGAGCACCACGACCACCACGACCACCACGACCACCACGACCACGGGTGTTCCCCAACCGGTAGCTCCGGGTCCCGAGATCGGCGGGCCCGCCCTCGCAGTGGCCGTGGCCGAGCGGTGCAGTGCGTCTGGATGCGCAGGCAGTTAACGCCCAACACGAGCTGCTCCGATCGGTGATTACCGGGCGAGGAGATGGGCTAGCTTGCGACGCAAGCGGCAGTGGGCCGTCCCCATGGTCGTCTGAGGAGTGCCGGTGATGACACACGATGAACGGTTGGTGGCGGGCGACGATGTGATCGGCGAGTACGAGCGACGCGTTCCTGAGTGGATCAAGAAGTTGCAGCGTCCGGCCACGCCGGCGGTGACCCCTGCCTTTGGACCTCTCGCTGGTATTCGTGCAGTGGGGACTGGGGTGTTGATCGCTCAGCCATACATCGGCACGAAGCTGGCCGAGTTCGGGGCCGAGGTGATCCACATCGAACGCGCCGGTGGGGACACCTTCCGCACGACCGCGCCATTCATCACCCGCGGGCCACGGCCGCACGGCGCAGACGAGGCCGACGTCGCCAAGAACAAACTCTCGATGGGCGTCGACCTCAAACAGGTCAAGGGTGTCGAGTTGCTGATGGCGTTGTGGAAGATCTCCGACGTCTGGATGGAATCCTCGGCTCCGGGCACCCTCGAACGCAACGGGATCTGCAACGAGTTGGCCTTGGCCGTTAACCCCCGCCTGGTCATCGTGCGGGTCTCGACCTACGGACAGTTCGGCCAGCCCGAATATCTCGGCCGCCCGGGATATGACGCCTTGGCCCAGGCCTACGGCGGAATGATGAACATCACCGGTGATCCATCCGGTCCTCCCCAGCGAGCCAAGACCTTCACGGGTGACTACATCACGGCGCTCACCGGTTGGGCTGCGACGATGATGGCGCTGTGGGAGGTCAACAAGACCGGGCGCGGCCAAGTTGTTGATCTCGCGCAATACGAGGCCGTTGCCCAGACCAACGGCAACACCTTGCCCCTCTACACGGCTGAAGGCGTCTCCTACCGCCACAGCGGCAACAAGGCACCGGGCTTCCAGCCATACGACACGTTCCAATGCCGAGACGGATGGGTGTTCATCGGCGTCCTTGGCCCGGTGATGTTCCCCCGCCTGACCAAGCTCCTCGGGCTTGATCCCGAAGAGTTCAGCTTCGATGCCTGCAGCAGCGACGCCGCCGCTGTGAACTCCGCAAAGGGCCTGGAGTTCGACCGGATTCTTCGCGAGTACTGCGCCGAACGCAATGCGCTCGAGGTGGAGACTGTGCTCAACAACGCCCAGATCGGTTGCTCGCGAGTTTTCGGCGTGCAGGACCAATACGAGGACGCCCACTACCATGCGCGTGAAATGACGGTCCCGGTACTCGACCGTCAATCAGGCGTCCCCGTCCACGTCTACGGAGTCGTCCCCAAACTCTCCCTGACACCCGGACAGATCTGGCGAGGGGCCCCCGCGATCGGTGAGGACACGACCCAGATCCTGATGACCATGCTCGGCCTCTCCGACGAGCACATCGCCGCGCTCTACAACGAACAAGTCGTGCACCGAACCGAACCCTTCGACACGGCCCAGGTCGAACCAGCACACCCCTGAGCGACGTACGGTGAGCGGTGTGAGCGCACAACACGATGAACACGGGATGACCGGCACCGAAGCCATGATGTGGCACATCGAGGCCGACCCCTGGATGTCGCCGAGCGGAGGGTCGATCACCATCTTCGACCGGCCGCTCGACGTCCCTCGGCTGCGGCGGCTGTTGACCAACGCCGTCGGCGGTGTGCCACGCCTGCGGCAGCGGGTGGTCGAGCCGGCAACCCCGCTCGGCACGCCCTACTGGACGACAGATCACGAGCTCGACCTCGACTGGCACGTGCGTCACATCGGCGCGCCCGGCGAAGGCACGCTGCGCGACCTGCTCGAATGGACGGCACCGTGGCTACAGGACCCCTACGACCGCAGTCGTCCGCTGTGGCAGTACGTCGCCATCGACAAGCTCGCCGATGGTCGCGGTGCACTGGCGATGAAGCTCCACCACGTGGTCACCGACGGGTACGGCGCAGTGCGCCTGGCGGGCGCCTACACCGCGAAGGACCCCGACACCGAGGACCCGCTCGAGACCGACGTGGCCACCCTGCTGGCCACCCAGACCGACCTGCCGCCGGGGCTCGCGGAACAGGTGCGCGGCGCCGTGGCGGGCGCCCTCCGCATTCCCGTCGGTGCAACGCGGGCGATCGCCGATGCGCTCGCCCACCCGGAGCGCCTGGCGGCGCTGCGCAAGCAGCTGGACGACCTCACTCGCACGGCGTCGGACACGATGCACGGCGCAGGCTCACCCCTGTGGACCACACGATCGCGGCGACGCCACCTGGAGGCGTTGCACATGCCGTTCGAGGCCGCCCACGACGCGTCCAAGGCACTGGGCGGCAGCCTCAACGACTTCTTCGTTGCCGGCGCGATCGAAGGTGCGACGCGCTATCACGACGAGCTGGGCGCGACCCTGGAACGGCTGCACATCTCATTCGTGGTCAGCACGCGAGGGGCCGCAACCGGGCCGCAGAACGCGTTCACCCCGGTGCCGGTCGACGTGCCCACCGGCCCCATGTCGCCGGCCGAGCGGTTCACCCAGGTGCGCGATCTGCTGCACAGTCGACGCGAAGAGGTGCACGGTGGGGGCCCGATCGCCAACGTCGCGATGGTGGCGAACCTGCTCCCGACCTCGGTGGTCACCAGCATCGCCCGCAGTCAGGCTGCGCACATCGACTTCGCCACCAGCAACCTGCCCGGCTTCTTGGGCGACTCATACGTTGCCGGCGCTCGCGTCGAGCACACGTACGTGTTCGGGCCAGTGGCGGGCACGGCATTCAACCTCACCGCGTACTCCACCGCCGGAAGCCTGGACCTCGGCATCCAGATCGACCCCGCCGCAGTGGCCGAGCCTGCCCGCCTGAGCACCTCCATGGGGGCTGCCTACGCCGATCTCATCGCCGCCGCCACGCCCACGCGCCGTCGCTCGGCGAAGCCGGCGAAGCGGGCCGCGCGCCGCTGACGAACACCCAACGCGCGAGATTGGCCGAATCCCGCTCGGCAACGGCTTGATACTCTCTGGTCGCCCACCCCGATCGGAGCCAACCCATGTCCACAGACGCAACCGCCGAACTGCCCGCCACGATGCGCCAGATCCGCTCCCTGGTCACCCCGGACGGAAGGCTCGAACTATCGATCGCGACTGTCGACACACCAACCCCCGCAGCGCATGAGGTATTGGTCCGGGTGGAAGCCGCCCCGATCAACCCGAGCGATCTCGGGCTCCTGCTCGCGATGGCCGACGTTGCTCAGGCGACCTCCACCGGTCCGGATGATGACCCGGTCGTCACCGCGCCAATCTCACCGGCTGTCATGAAGGCCCTTGCCGCCCGAGTCGGCGAATCGATGCCCGTCGGCAACGAGGGCGCCGGCGTCGTCGTCGCAGCCGGCGAATCACCGGAGGCGCAGGCTCTGCTCGGTCGGATGGTGGGATTCGTCGGCGGAGCGACCTACGGCCAATACCGTGCAGCGGCTGCATTCATGTGCATGGAGTTGCCGCAGGGCACCACCGCCGCCCAGGGTGCCTCGTGCTTCGTCAATCCACTCACGGCACTCGGCATGGTCGAGACGATGCGGATGGAGGGCCACACTGCGCTCGTGCACACGGCCGCCGCCTCGAACCTCGGGCAGATGTTGAACCGCGTGTGCATCGCAGATGGCGTCGAGCTGGTCAACATCGTTCGGCGGCCCGACCAGGCCGCGATCCTGCGCGAGTTGGGTGCTTCGCATGTCGTCGACAGCAGTGCGTCGACGTTTCTCGATGACCTGACCCAGGCTTTGGTGGACACCGCTGCGACCATCGCGTTCGACGCCATCGGCGGCGGCAAGCTGGCCGGCCAGATCCTGGGTTGCATGGAAGCCGCTGCGAACGCCAAGTCGATGGCAAGCGGCGGCGAGTACAGCCGCTACGGCAGCGACGTGCACAAGCAGGTCTACATCTACGGCGGCCTTGATCGCGGGCCGACCGATCTCAACCGCAACTTCGGCATGTCCTGGGGCCTCGGCGGATGGCTGCTCACCCCGTTCCTCGGCAAACTGGGCATGGAAGGCATGCTTCGGCTTCGCCAGCGCGTCGTCGACGAACTGACCACGACGTTCGCGAGCCACTACACCGACGAGGTCTCGCTTGCAGGTGCCCTCAGCCTGGACGCGATCAACACCTACGCCCGCCAGGCCACCGGGCAGAAGTTCCTCATCTGCCCATCGCGAGACTGAATCCCGGCGATGAGTCGCTTGGAAGACATCGGCGAGCGCGACGGTTGGCGCTGTTGGCTGTGTGACGAGCCGGTCGACCCGCAGATGTCGGTCAACGATGACCGCGGGCCGAGCGTCGACACCCGGATCACCAAAGCCAAGAGCAAGGGCGTCTCACCCGGCTCGACCGACCGCCTTGCCCATCGCGGCTGCAACACCCGCAAAGGTGCGGTG
>JANOEM010000665.1:0-2871 GCA_031413195.1 Actinomycetes bacterium | reverse complement strand
ATGGATCGTCAATGCCGCTTCCGCACCGGCAGCATCATTCGTGTCGATCACCCCATGCCGCCTGTTCGACACCCGCCCCGACACCCAAATCGGCAACCGCGGCACCCCACTCGCGATCGGCGAAACGTTTGACCGGGCCGTATGGGGAACCAACGGCAACTGCACCATCCCCAACACCGCCACAGCGATCACCTACAACCTGACCGTCCCCGACGGCAAGAACGGCTTCCTCACCGTCTACCCCGCCGACGCAACACTCCCCAACGCATCATCGATCAACCCCGTCACCGGTGAAATCGTCAAAGTCAACGGCGGCGTCGACGGCCTCTCAGCCACCGGCGCGATCAAAGTGTTCACCGCCAACGGACCCGTCAACGTCGTGATGGACATCACCGGCTACTACCAAACCGCAACAACCGGCACCGGCCCTCCCGCCGCAGGGCTGGCGCAGATCGTCACCGTCGCGACATCCGGCGGCAACTTCACATCGGTCAAAGCCGCGTTGGCATCGATCACCGACAACAGCGCAGCGAAGCCATATCTGATCAGAATCGCACCAGGCACCTACACCGAACCGGGCGGGATCGACATGAAGACCTACGTCGACATCGAGGGATCCGGTCAAGACACCACCACCATCACCTGCGCCTGCGGATCTGCAACCAACCCGGCCGTCAACGGATCGAGCGCAACGCTGCGCGCGACCGGACCCGGACTGTTCGCCGAGCTACGCCAACTCACCGTCAACAACACGGGCATCAACGGCAGCCAAACCAGCTCGAGCGGGATCTGGACCACGGGAATTGCCGCCGGACAACTGTCGCTGATCAACCTCGCCGCCACCGCAACCGGCGGGACCGACGTCAACGTCGGCGTGATCAACATTTCGTCATCGCCGACGTTGAAGAACATGACCGCCAGCGCAACCGGCGGGCCTTTTAACTTCGGCGTCGCCAATCAGGGATCCTCGCCGGCGATGATCGATGTGATCGCCAGCGCAACAGGCGCCGCCTCGATCAACTTCGGCGTGTACAACATTTCGTCCTCGGCGGTGACGATGACCAACGTGATCGCAACCGCGACCGGAGCGGCCAACCAGAACCACGGCGTCGATAACACCAGTTCGTCGGTGACGCTGAGCAACGTTCGCGCCATCGGTTCCGGCGGCGCCAGCCCGACGGGTGTGTCAGTCAATGGCGGGAACGTTGTGATTCGCGATTCGTTCCTCGAAGGGGCCCTCAGCGCCGACCTCACAAACAACCCGCAGGTCCGGATTCTCAACACCGTCTTCAACGGCAACACTTCCGGCGCCGCCGGCAAGTGCATCAACGCGTTGACCACTGGACTGGTGCCCTACACCTGTCTATAGATCAGCGAGCGGCGAGGTACTCGTCGATCACCGTGTGGACGTGGATGACCCGACGCTCCTGGAAACTGAGGGTCACGTGGTGGAGCGACGACGAATGCATGCCTCGCTGAACGCGGGGAAGGTTCTCGAAGTCCTGGTCGAGGACCTGGCCGAAGCTGCCCGCACCTTGATCGACCCAGATGTTCGGCACCGGCTCCGGGGCCGGCTGTGTCTGGTCCGGCCAGGCAAAGCGCCACAGATCGAACCAGCAATGGTCGGGGTCGGTCGCGTTCGGGCGGATTCGGAACAACAAGAAACCGCCGGCGTGCGTGTTGAAGACCAGGCCGGGAAAGATCAGGTAGTGGAAATCGTCGATCATCTGATCGCGGGTCAGGTCCGAGTAGTCGTGACCCAACTCGGCGCCCCTGCCAGCGGTCTTGTTGATCAGGAACTGGCGCACATCGATGTCGCCGACCCGATTCCCGTCGTCGTCGAACAGCCCATCGACGCTTGGTGAGTCGGCCTTGTAGCTGGCGCCCGATGATTGGTTGAACGCTTCGTAGATCTCGAACTCCTCGACGTGTTCCAGTCGCATCGATGGCGCGCCGAACGGCACGACCATCCGGCTGTGCGGACCGATCAGTTCGTACGCGGTGTTGACATCGTCAAGCATCGGCAGCAGTTGAGGATGAATCCCCTGCACGTGGTACACCTCGAGAAACGCCTCGACCGCGACCTTCCAGTTGCACGCAAGATCGGTGCTGAGGCTCAAGATCGCGCGCATCTGATCGAGGTGATACGGCTCGAGTTGATCGGCGACCGCTCCCAGGTACTCGCGCAGCGGTTGACTGTCGCCGCCCACCGGGTTGATGAACACGAACCCGCCCCATTCGTCGACTGCCGCTTCGGCGAGGGCGTATTCGTCGTCGATGATGCCGACGAACAGGTGCCGGTCCGGCACCTCGTTCAACGATCCGTCCAGGTTCCAGCACCAGTGGTGGTACTGGCAGCGCAGTTCGTTGGCTGAACCGCACCCCGTCTTGATCATGTTGCCCCGATGGCGGCAGGCATTGGCGAAGGCCTTGACGTCACCACCCGGTTGACGCACGACCAGCCATTCCTGATCGGCGATGGTGTACGCAAGGTAGTCGCCGGCTTTGGGGATGTCCTCGCTGCGGCAGGCCATCTGCCACGTCTTGGACCACACACCCGCGAGTTCTTGATGGAGGAAGTCGGGTGAGGTGTACCGCTCGGTTGCGATGCGGGACTCGGCGACAGTCAGTCGATGACGTTCGGCGAACTCGACGCCTTCGGGATAGGTGATGTTCCACTTCTCCGCATTCGCGTGTGCAACCTTGAGTTCGTCCGCAATCGACATGTGCGCATCTCCCTGCTGTGTGAGAAACTTCCGTGGAAATTGATCGATTGAAAGGTGAATGTATCGCATGGGTAGCGAAGCACCCTCGATCGACACGCTGGTCGTGACGGGCGGGCATCCGTTCGAAGCAGAGCCTTTCTTCGCC
>JANOEM010000664.1:0-4502 GCA_031413195.1 Actinomycetes bacterium | reverse complement strand
AGCGTCGGGCTTCCCCCGACCGGCATCTACGACGAGGCGACGTCCGCGGCGCTGAGGGCAGCCCTCGGCACCTACGGCGACCTGCTCGACAGCAGCACGGTCGGTATCCAGGAGCTCTTGACCTACCTCGGCCTCTACAGCGGACCAATCGACGGCATCTGGACAGCCGAGGTCACGGCATCGATGAAGGCCCTCCAACGGTCCCTCGGGGTACCCGAGACCGGGGTTCCGGACGCCGACACGATTCAGGCAGCCTTCCAACGTGGGTTGCTCGAGGGTGCTGCGGGCGCCACGACCGTGCCGCCGACAACTGCACCGGCAACGACCGCACCGGCAACCACGGCACCGGCAACCACCGCACCGGCAACCACCGCACCACCGGAGACTGCGCCCCCGACGACGCCTCCTCCGGCCGAAACGGTTCCCGAGACCACGCCTCCGCCAACGACGGTGCCCGAGCCGCAACTGCCGGACCTATTCGCGACGCTGCAGGCCAACCCGAACTACTCGACCTTCGTCGGGCTGCTTCTCGCCGCGGGATTCGATGCCGACTCCGACCTGCCCGGCCCGTACACGGTGTTCGCTCCGACCAACGCAGCGTTCGGCGCATTACCGCCAGGCACCCTCGACGACTTGATGGCCAACCCGGCGCTGCTGTCGCAACTCCTTGCGTACCACATCGTCGAGGGTCTGTTCCCGGTTGCGTCGATCACCGGTGATCTGATCTCGGTCAACGGCGCACCGCTGGTCGTCGCAGGCAGCGGCCCCACACTCACCGTCGGCGGCGCTTCAATCGTCGATCCCGACGTCAATGCGTCCAATGGCGTGATCCACGGGATCAGCTCGGCCCTGACCCCGCCGGTGGTCCCGATCTGATCGACTACGGAATCGGGGGAGTCGGGCGGTGCATCAGAACGCCCGACTCCTCGAAGGCTGCCTTCAGGGCCAGCCGAAGGGCACGCATCAGGGTCCATTGAGCGCCCGGCGCGGTTCGCACGACGACGCGAAGAACAACCCCGTCGGGTCCCATCCGTTGCACTCCGAGCACTGTTGGTTCGTCGAGGACGACGTCGGCGAACTCGGGCAGCGCACATACCTCGGCCGAGACCTTGGTCATCAGAGCAACTGCCTTGTCGACGTCGGACTCGTACCAGACCGTCACATCGAGCAGCGCCCGCGACCAGAGCTTCGACTGGTTGCCGACCCGGACGATCGCGCCATTGGGAACGCTCCACATCGTGCCATCGGGGGCGCGCAGAGTCGTCGCCCGCAGAGTGATCGTCTCGACGACGCCGGCAGCTTCGCCGAGATCGACTTCGTCACCGATGGCGTACTGATCTTCGAGGATGATGAAGAACCCGGAGATGCAATCACGGACGAGGCTCTGCGCCCCGAGGCCGAGCGCGATTCCTGCAATTCCCGCACCGGCGAGCAAAGGTCCGAGGTTGATGTTGAAGACGCCCAGGATCATCAACATGGCAACTGACCACACGACTACCGAGACGACCGCCCTCGCAACCACCGCAAGGGTCTCGCCACGTTGTTCGGTGCGTGGATCCGTCGTGGTCAATGGGGCCAGCACGTTCGGCGCATCGAGACCGACCCTCTCGAACGCCGAGTTCGCCAACCGCTCGCGGGCCGCGACCTTGACGATCGTCGCCGTGATCAGCTTTCGCAACCAGCGGTTCACGAGCGCGGCGACGATCAAGATCAGGATCGCGACGATCGGTCTGGTCACGAACCAGTCGGCACCTCGAGCCACCAGTTGGTTCTGGGAAGCATCCCAGGCAGCCTCACAGAAAAAGGTCGGGGTCTCACCGCATGCTTCGAGCAACCCCTCGTCGACCGGTACATCGGGTTGCGCCGCGAAGACCATCGACAGGTCCTTCATTCCATGCATCAGGGGCTGGCCGGGGAGCGATCGGGGCCCCACAACACCGCTGCCCCGCCGATCGCCAGGACCAGGGCGACCAGCAACGACAAGACGCCGATCCCCAACAACACGATGACGAGCACCGCTGCGCCGAACAGCGAGAACGCAAACAGGTCACGGTGCTCGGACACCGCACCTGCGAGTGACGTGTTCCCCGCGCCGAGGCGACCTCTCACCGAAGTTGCCGTCGAGCTATCTCCCGTGAAGAACGCAGCCAGAGCCGCGATCACGGCGATCACGGCGATCACCGTGGTCAAGCGAAGCAGTCCCCTCGACAGGCTGCCGACGCTGGCGGCGAGCGCCGACCTCGCGCCTTCGCTGGTGACGAGATCCGGAACGAGCCCGACGAACCGTTGGATCACGACCCGGGCCAACAGCATCACCGCAAGGCCCGAAAGAGCCAGGATCAGGATTGCTCGCCTCCGCCGCTGCGCAAGGGCAATCGTTGCGATCAGGGCAAGGAGTGTGATCATCGGTGTCAGCCAGATCGCTCGCTTGGCGATGACCATGATGCGTTGAGCAGCGTTGACCGAACTGTCAGCCTTCGCCAACGCCTCGCTGTTGAACACCAGGAGTTGACCGAAATTAGGCGGCAACGTGCGACCGAAGGCCGCCCCGAGCGCGGCTGCTTGCTGGGCAGGGTCACCATCGCGGGTCAACTCGGGGATGACCACGTCGTCGAAGAGACCGAGTTGTTGCACCTGCTCGAGCCCGCGACCAATCAATGGCAGCAGATTGATCGTGATTGCGCCAGTGTCGACCGAGATTCCGGCGACCAGTCCATCGCCTTCGAGCAGCCTCATCAAGGAAGCGTGGCTCCTTCGCACCAACTCGGTGATCAGGTTCTGAACATCTTCTCTCGCGAGTACCGCCTGAATGCGCGTGTTGACGAAGCCGCGAGTGCCGCCGGAGATTGCCAGGCTGAGGCGCTGGAGTTCTGAGGGGAGGACAGACTCGACGAACTGGTCGACATCGACCAGCGTGAACACCCCATCGGTCAGGTAGGTGGCCAATGCTGCATTGACCTCCGGCTCGACGAGTGCCGCCTCGACCGCGCCAGCGACCTTGTCGCTGTTGAACACGACTCGATTCGTCCACACGGTGAGTGTCGTCGCAAAGAGACCGACGATTGCCAACAGGCCGAGCATGCCCACCGCGATCGCCCTCAGTTTGGACGTACCGGGCTCGGTGGACGCCGCCGCCCCGATGGATTCTGCCGGCTCGATGGACCCTGAGGGTTCCTTCGCGGTGTCAGTTGGAACGATTGACTCGGACATGTGCAGTCTCCGTTTGGTCTCTGCGGCGGCGCCGCGGCTACACCTTAGGATTCCGGCAAGGTCGGTGGATGCACCCGTTGCCAGACGGCTGCGTTCAACGCAACCGCAGCCGTCACGATTCGGCCCATCATGTATGCCCACAGCAGGATTGTCAGCGAGCCCCCGATCGCCCCATAGGCCGCCGACTTGGACTCGACCGATCCGGCGATCCACACCACGGTCACGATGTGCAGCCCTTGGACGCCGCCGCCGAACAGCACGGCTCCCGGCCACAGGTCACGCCACGTGGCGCCGGGCGCCGAGGGAAACCACTTCACCGAAACGAGCAGCCAAAGGCTGGCCGGTACGAGGATGTAGAGCGCCGTCGCGACGAGGCCTGCGACGAGGGAGAGCTCACGCAGCCTGCCGATCAGACCGACCAGAAGCGAACCGGCTGCGATGATGCCCACCAGTGTGAGACCGGCCAGGTATGGCCGACGGACCTTGGCGAGCGGCACCTGCCAGATGCGTGCGTGTACGGCGCGGAGCGCCTTGACCATCTTCTTGGCACCACTCACGACGGCATAGACGACGATCAGGAAGCCGATCAGCCGCGTGCTCGATTGAACTTCCTGGGCGACGTTGACAGTCGAAGCGAGGACACCTCCGATCCCCGATCGGCCGACGAGTACCTGCGGGTCGGTCCCGGTGATGTCGCCGATCACGGCGAACCCGAGCACGATCATCAACACGTACGGCACGACGAGCAGAAAGATGCGGAACGCCACAGCCCCCGCGAGCAGATCGCCACCCGTGCGCGCATCCGTCTCGACCGATCCGAAGATCGCATCGATGACCGGCCTGCTCGACCGCTGCCCTTCGAGCCGCGCGATGGTGTCGACCGCACGGACTCTTGAGTCGTCGACGAATTTTCGCGTCCTCGTCACCAATCCGGCCTTGGCCGCTTCGGCGGAGTCGGCGATCTCGGCGGACTCGGCGGACTCGGCGGACTCGGCCGGGGTCAGCAGGCTCGGCGGATCCAAATCTGTCATGTCATCACGACGATATCTCAGCGAGGTCCGATCCCTCGCCCGGCAGTTCGAGATCCTCGAACCGGTCGATCCCGCGCAAGGCCGGGAAGGTGATCGAGAAGACCAAGACGATGGCAATCGTGGCGAGACCGCCGCCAGCGATCGCAGGCACGAGACCGAAGAACTGGGCGGTCATCCCGCTCTCGAAAGCCCCCAACTCGTTCGATGCGCCGATGAACACGTTCTCGACGGCCAGCACTCGACCGCGCTTTTCGTCGGGCG
>JANOEM010000663.1:0-5232 GCA_031413195.1 Actinomycetes bacterium | reverse complement strand
TCATCACGAGTTCGTTGTGCTTGGTGACGCTGCGGGTGATGCCGACCGTGTCGCACTCTTGGAACGCATCGGTCCCGATGGCCGAAGTGGGCACCTGGCCCGTGATGCAGACCATCGGGATACTGTCCATGTAGGCGTCGCACAGCGGGGTGACCATGTTCGTGGCCGCGGGTCCGCTGGTCACGAGGGCCACGCCGGGCCGTCCGGTGACGTGGGCGTAGCCTTCGGCCATGTGGCCGGCACCCTGCTCGTGCCGCACCAGGATGTGGCGGATGCTGCTGTCGAGCAGCGGATCGTAGGCGGGAAGGATGCATCCACCGGGCAGGCCAAAAATGACCTCGGTGTTCTCCATCTCGAGTGCTTTGATGAGGGCTTGGGCCCCGGTCATCTTCACGTGTGACTCCTCTTCATCTTGCGACTTGGTACTGCTGGCGAACTTCAATTGGCGAACTGGTAATGCTGATGGAAACTGGCCCGAAAAACGAAACAACCTCCCGAGTTGGGAGGTCGTGCGGCACAGACGGCGTAAAGCCGTTGCGCCTACGTGAGTACTACGAGAATGCTGGGAAGGCAGAAAGTGCTCATCAGACTTTCGATTGTGCCACGGTGGTCGCCGCTTTGCAACCGCTGGCCGGGAATGCTGTTGGTTTGGCTCTGGTGGCCTGTTCGGCCCGACTTCTTCAACCCCTCAGTCCTTGCGGAGGCGACCGGCGTCACTCAGCGATCGCAGAGCGGCCATTGCATCGCGCGCCCGATCGGCCGGAACGAACAGATGGTCGTGGTGGAAGCCGGCCAAGACGTTGCACGGGATTCCAACGTCGCAGAGTGCGCCTGCAACCGCCGCGGTGAGACCGACGGCCTCGAGCGACGAATGAACCGTCAAGGTGATTCGCGCCATCAACGAGGGGTAACGCAGACGCATCGCAATCGCATCCTCGTGGGACAGCACCAGGGTCGTGCCCTCATCCTCTCGGACAAGCGCGATCGACGTGGCCACTTCATCCGTTGTCGGCGGCCGGTCGATCGTGCAGAACACGTAGATGCCGTCGTGCAACACGGGTTCCATCGTGAGCAGCAGTGTCAGTAGGTTCGTCTCGCCCGGCATCGCTGCAGACAATATCTCGACCGGGGCTTCACCAGGTGTCGATGTTCGGTCGCTTCTTGGTCCGGCCGACTCGTTCCGGGACAGTCGGAACCGAGCGCAGCAACGTAGTCAGCCAGCGTCGAGTGTCGACGGGATCGATCACGTCGTCGATCTCGAAGTGCGATGCCGCGTTGACGGCCTTGCCGTGTTCGTACATCCGGTCGACCATCTGCTGAAAGAGCACCTCCCGCTCGGCGCCATCGGCGACCGCCGCCAGTTCCTTGCTGTAACCGAGGCGGACCGCGCCTTCGAGACCCATCCCGCCGAACTCCCCGGTCGGCCAGGCCAACGTCGCAAGCGTGGCCTTGGTGCTTCCACCCATCATCGCCTGCGCCCCCAGGCCGTAGCACTTGCGCGTGACCACGGCGATGAACGGCACGGTGATGTTCGCGCCGGTGACGAACAACCGGCTGCAGTGCCGGACCAATCCGGTGGCCTCGATATCAGGTCCGACCATCATCCCGGGGGTGTCGCACAGCGAGACCATTGGGATGTCGAACGCGTCGCACAGTTGCATGAACCGGGCCACCTTGTCGGCACCGTCGCTGTCGATCGCGCCGGAGAGATGGTTGGGATTGTTGCCGATCACCCCGACCGGAATCCCTTCGATCCTGGCCAGAGCGGTGATCATGCCCAGTCCGAAATCGCGTCGCAGTTCGAGGACGGAATCCGTATCGAAGATCCCTTCGACCACGGCGCGGACGTCGTAACTGCGCTTGCGGTCCTCGGGGATGACATGGCGCAGCACGCGTTGGTCGGCGCACTCCCACACATCGATCGACCCCTGGAAGTACGACAGGTACTTCTTCGCAACGGCCACCGCTTCGGCCTCGTCAGTGACCACGATGTCGATGACACCACTTGCGCGTTGCACGGCCGATGGGCCGATCTCTCCCGGAGCGAACACGCCGAGACCGCCACCTTCGATCATTGCCGGCCCACCCATGCCGATGTTTGAATCCTCTGTGGCGATCACGACATCGCAACAGCCCAGGATCGCAGCGTTGCCGGCGAAGCAGTATCCGGCGTTGATCCCGACGATCGGGACCGCGCCGCTGAGTTCCGCGAACCACAGAAAGGCAAGGCAATCGAGGCCGCTGACGCCGGTGCCGTCGGTGTCGCCCGGTCGACCGCCACCACCTTCGGTGAAGAACACCACGGGCAACCGCAACTCCTCAGCGACCTCGAAAAGACGATCCTTCTTGCGATGGTTCTGCAGTCCCTGCGTGCCGGCAAGCACGGTGTAGTCGTAGGACACGACGACCACCTGCGCCGAGTGACCCCCGAAGCGATCACCGTTGACGGTGCCGATGCCGCCGATCATGCCGTCGGCCGGTGTGCGTGCGATGAGATCGCCGAGTGGTCGACGACGACGCTGAGCGGCGATCACCAACGGCCCGTACTCGACAAACGAACCGGCATCGAGTAGATCGGTCACGTTCTCGCGGGCGGTCCGCCGGCGCACCTTCCGGCGGCGTTCGACGGCATCGGGGCGGGCATCGTCGAGGCCGACCCGATGACGTTCGATCACCTCGGCGAGATCCGGCCGAATTCGGTCGAGATCGACCAGGTCGACGGCAACCGCAGCCTGATCGTGATCCGGACGCTCCTCGATGACGCAGAGCACTTCGTCCGGCCGCACCGTCGAGCCCTCGACAACGAGAACCTGGGTGACGATCCCTCCGACGGCGACTGTCACGTCGTGCAGCATCTTCATGCTCTCGATGAGCACGACCGTCTGCCCGGCGCGGACGAGGTCACCCGCTGAGACCGAAATCGTCACGGCCGTGCCTTGAAGCGGCGAAACGACGTTGACAGACGGCGGCACCGAGGACGACGAAGACGTCGAGTTCAAGCTCATGTCGCCCAGTGTTGCAGGGAGCACAGCTCCGTGCTCTGCCTCCGGCGAACCGCGCCTGGCTTCAAAGGCGAGAGCAAAATGAGAGCGCTCTACACTCGGAGTCGCGGAGGCAGGGTCATAGCCTTTCGGACCATGCCAACACCTCCCTCCCCCGCCGTCGTGCAGCCCGCCACCGGGCGCCTCGGTGTCCTCACCGTCGGCCTCGGCGCCGTCGCCACCACATTGATTGCCGGGGTCGAACTCGCCAAGCGCGGCCAGGCGCTGCCGATCGGTTCGTTGACCCAGATGGGAACGATCCGGCTCGGCAAGCGCACCGAGGACCGCAGCCCGCTGGTCAAGGACTTCGTTCCGCTCGCACGACTCGAGGACATCGTGTGGGGCGCGTGGGACGTCTTTCCCGACGACGCGTACGTGGCCGCTTCTCGCGCCGGCGTGCTCGATGCTGGCAAGCACATCGAGGCCATCTCCGACACGTTGCGTGACATCCGCCCGATGAAGGCCGCGTTCGAGCGCAAGTACGCCCGCAACCTCGACGGCGAACACACGATGGGCGAGGTCAGCAAGCGGGCGATGTTGAATGCGATCCGCGAGGACATCCACACCTTTCGAGACACCAAAGAGGTGGACCGCCTCGTGATGATCTGGTGCGCGAGTACCGAGATCTTCATCGAGCCGGGCCCGGCCCACATGGACATCGAGAGCTTCGAGGCCGCGATCGACGCCAACGACGAGACCATTTCGCCCGCGATGCTCTACGCATACGCGGCGATCCTCGAAGACGTGCCATTTGCGAACGGCGCACCGAACCTTGCCGTCGACACGCCCGTCCTGCGCAAGCTCGCAACCGAGCGCAACGTGCCGATCAGCGGCAAGGACTTCAAGACCGGCCAGACCCTGATCAAGACCGTGCTCGCCCCGATGCTCAAGGCCCGCCAACTCGGGCTATCGGGCTGGTACAGCACCAACATCCTCGGCAACCGCGACGGCGAGGTGCTCGACGCCCCGGAGAACTTCAAGACCAAGGAGGAATCGAAGCTCGGTGTCCTGGAGGACATCCTCGAACCTGCCAAGAATCCCGAGCTCTACGGCGATGTGTTCCACAAGGTGAGCATCAACTACTACCCGCCGCGCGGCGACAACAAAGAGGGCTGGGACAACATCGACATCTTCGGGTGGCTCAACTATCCGATGCAGATCAAGGTCAATTTCCTGTGTCGGGACAGCATCCTTGCCGCCCCGCTCGCACTCGATCTGATCCTGTTCAGCGACCTCGCCCAACGCGCCGGCCTCGGCGGCATCCAGGAATGGTTGAGCTTTTACTACAAGAGCCCGCAGACACCGCCCGGGCTGTACGCCGAACACGACGTGTTCATCCAGTTGATGAAGTTGAAGAACACATTGCGTTGGATCATGGGCGAAGAGGCGATCACACACCTCGGACGCGAGTACTACGACGATCCGCCCGAACTCGACGAAGGCTGATGCCTCGCTTGGGTTGAGCGTGGATTACGTCACCTTCGGTGTTTCGCCCGCCAAGATCTGGGTCAACAGATTCGCGTCGAGGTTGCCACCGGACATCACGACACCGACTTTTCCTTCGGCCGTCTGACCCGTCGAACTTCCCGGATGCTGCTCCGTCTCGGTCATCAAACCCGCGAGCGCCAGCGCTCCGGAGGGCTCCACCAGGTTATGAGTTGTCCGGTAGAGCACCCGGACGGCTTCTGCACACGTGTCCTCGCTCACCTCCACGATCCGTGCCGCCCCCGAAACGATCGCATCGATCGCAACCGGGTCGGGCGAACGGCACGCGACCCCGTCGATGAAGGTGCCAGCATCGTCGGTGTTCACGACGTGGCCGGCCGCGAACGACAGCGCCGTCGCCGGGGCATTCCGGGCGACCACGCCGACGATCTCCGTCTGCAGCCCGAGCAGATCGCGAACGGCGATCAACGCGCAGATCCCTGATCCCATCCCGATCGGTACGTACACGACGTCGAGATGAGGGGCGCCGAGCAGGAACTCGCGGGCATAGGTGGCAACACCGAGTACGAGATCGGGGTGAAACGACGGCACCATCTGCAGCCCATCCCGATCGGCAAGTTCAGCAGCGTGCTCGCGGGCTTCCTGGAAATCACGTCCGTGCTCGATCAGCGTCGCCCCGAATGCACGCATCGCCGAGTTCTTGTCAGCGCTGTTCCCACGCGGCACGACAATCGAGACAGCAACA
>JANOEM010000662.1:0-1551 GCA_031413195.1 Actinomycetes bacterium | reverse complement strand
CAGCGTGCGGCGGAGGTGATGGTGACAGCCGCAGGGCCGCCGCCCCGACGACCGATGCGCCCACGACGGCATCGGCTTCAGTCGCTCCGCCGAACTCCGAGGCGCCGACCACCGAACCTGCGTCAACGATTGCCGAGACCTCTGCTCCTCAGACCACTGTCGACGTGTCGACCACCACTACGGTCGATGAGACCCCACTACGCGACGGTGCCACGCGGCTTCACTTCGAGGTCGGGCCGATCGATGTGTTGCCCGGCCAGAACAACATCGATTACGAAGGCGGAATCCCCCAGCCCGAAGTCGATGGTTGGATCACCCGGTTGCAGCCCGATCTTCGCTTCGCAGATGGTTCCGTTCCGGCGGTCGACGTAATTCACCTGCATCACGGGGTGTGGCTCAACACCGCCCGCGCGGATTCCACGGCCCGCGTGCCGGAGCGGTTCCTGGCGGCGGGTGAGGAGAAGACCATCAACATCTTCCCCGAGCCGTATGGCTACGGGTACAACACGACCGACTCGTGGACGCTCAATTACATGCTTCACAACCTCACCGACGCCGCGAAGCAGGTGTGGGTGACGTACGACATCGACTTCATTCCCGCCGATTCTCCGTCGGCGGTGGGCGTCGTTCCAGCGCGCCCGATCTGGATGGACGTTCAGAACGGCAGTGTCTATCCCGTGTTCGACGTCGTCAAAGGCGACGGTACCGGTGGTCTCTACACCTACCCGAACGATGCCGACTCTCCCTATGGCGCCGGGCCCACGTTGAACGAATGGACCGTCGACCGCGACGGAGTCCTGTTCGCGACGGCCGGCCATCTGCATCCGGGCGGATTGCACACCGATCTGCTCGCATCACGCGACGGTTCTACGGTCCCGCTGTTCCGATCCGAGGCGCAGTACTTCGAGCCCGCTGGGGCGGTGTCGTGGGACGTTGCGATGACCGCCACCCTGCCCGACTGGGCTGTTGCGGTGAAGGCTGGAGACGTGCTGTCGACCACGGCCACGTACGATTCGGCGCGGGCTTCGTGGTACGAGTCGATGGGCATCATGGTCGTCTGGATGGCTGACACACCGCCAGTAGCGAGTGGTGTCGTGGCTCTGGACCCGTTCACGACGGCCGTCGACAAGCCCGGAATGTTGACCCATGGTCATCTCGCCGAAAACGACAACCACGGTGGACAACCCGATGACTCCTACCTCGACCTCACCGTGCTGCCGTCCGAGGCTGTGACAGCCGAGATCAAGATCCAGGACTACGGCTACGAGAAGGGCGACATGACCTTCGCCGCTGCCGTGCCCACTGTGGCGCCTGGTGAGACGATCACCTACAACAACATCGATGCCCCGTACTTCAACGGCCAGTGGCACACGATCACATCATGCAAGGCCCCGTGCAACAAGTCGACTGGCATCGCGTACCCGCTCGCCGACGGCGAGATCCCGTTCGACTCAGGCGAGCTCGGACTCGGCGGCCCGCCGACCGCCAATCGGGTCACGTGGACCGTTCCGACCGATCTGCCTGAGGGTACGTACACGTACTTCTGTCGCA
>JANOEM010000661.1:0-1535 GCA_031413195.1 Actinomycetes bacterium | reverse complement strand
GTCCGAGTTCGACGATCGGCTCGCCTCGGGTGTCGCCGCGCACGACGCCCGACTTGATCGACGTCCCGCCCACATCGAGCGCTGCCGCCACCTGCTCCATCGCCGTTGGAACCTAGTGTCTTGTCAGGCTGTTTCGCTAAGAAATAGTTGAATCGGGGAATTTTCGTGTGCGTGTCGCGTTCTTGCTGGTGTATCCACCAGCATCGAAGGGAACGCCATGGCCAGACGAGGACGACCACCGGTCGAGATTCAGCTCACCGGCACCGAACGACGACAACTGCAGAGTTGGGCGCGCCGGCATTCCAGCGCCCAGAACTTGGCGATGCGCTGCAAGATCATCTTGTTGTGCGAGGATCCGACGCTGACCGGTGCGGAGATCGCCGCCAAGGTGGGCTGCAACCCGGCCACGGTGTCGAAGTGGCGCAAACGTTTCGGCGAGCACCGTCTCGACGGCTTGATCGACGAGCCCCGCCCCGGTGCGGCGCGCACGATCGGCGATGACGTCGTCGAGCAGATCGTGATCGACACGCTCGAGTCGACCCCGAAAGATGCGACGCACTGGTCGACGCGTTCGATGGCCGAACGCCACGGGATCTCGCGTCAGACGGTGTCGGAGATCTGGCGGGCGTTCGGGTTGAAGCCGTGGGAGATCGACGAGTTCAAGATCTCTCCCGACCCGCAGTTGGTCGCCAAGATCCGTGACATTGTCGGGCTGTACATGAACCCGCCCGTCAACGCAGCGGTGTTCGCCGTCGACGAGAAACCGCAGATCCAGGCGTTGAACCGCACCGCGCCGATGCTGCCGATGATGCCCACCACCAACCAGCGACGCAGTCACGATTACAAGCGCAACGGCACCATCGATCTGTTCGCAGCGCTCGACATCGCGTCCGGGAAGGTGATCCACGACCTGCGCCCGAACCACACCTCCGCGCAGTTCATCAAATTCTTGAACAAGATCAACCGTGAAGTCCCCGACCACTTGGACGTGCACGTCATCTTGGACAACCTGTCGACTCACAAGACCCCAGCGGTCCACAAGTGGCTGTTGCGCCACCGGCGGTTCCACTTTCATTTCACGCCGACCTACGGGTCATGGATGAACCTCGTGGAACGCTGGTTCTCCGCGCTGACCACCAAGAAACTGCAACGATCCGCCCACGATTCTGTCAACGCTCTTGCCGCTGACATCGTTGAATGGGTCGAACACTGGAACGAGGACCCCAAACCCTTCGTCTGGCACAAAACCGCCGACGAAATCCTCGACCGACTCGGCCGTTACTGCGCCGACCTCACCAACAACGAATTATCAACCGAAACAGGCTGACGGGACACTAGGTCCTGACCTTCACGAACTCGCAGGGCGTGCCCGAGTCGTCGCTCGTAGCCTGAACTGATGGTGGCCGTCGACGTCCAACTCGCATCGACCCACGCCGACTGGCCGACGCTGCGCGAGGCCTCGCTCCAGGCCGAGCGAGCCGGCTTCGATGCGGTGTGGGTCTTCGATCACATCGCAGGGGTGTCACTGGGCGGGG
>JANOEM010000660.1:0-3823 GCA_031413195.1 Actinomycetes bacterium | reverse complement strand
CCGAAACCGAAGTGACGACGTGAGCGAATCCCCTTTGGATTCACGGTTGGATTCACGGTTGGATTCGCTGTCGGATTCGCTGCCGGAACTGTTGCCGGGACTGCTGGTTGGCGCAGGCGTGATTCGCGGCGACTTCGTTGCCCTGTCGATCAGCCCCGGGGTCGGACTGGGAATTGCCGCGGCGGGCAAGCGATGGTCGTTCAAAACAGTTGGGCCCTCGGATTTGGCCGCGCATGTCGAACGGATCGAGGAAGCGCTCCGTCCTCGCTGGACATGGTGGTCGAACGAGACGGCCGCGAGTCTGATCGCCGCTGGGGTTCGAGTCGCAATGTGCTGGGATGTCGCTGCGGTTCACCGCCTGCTCTTCGGTGGGTGGCGGAACGAACCGGCGCGGGTGTGGGCGTCGCTCCATGAACTGCCGCTGTCGTCGATCCCGGCGATGGGCCAACTCGATCTTCTCGGCCTTGCGCGCGACTGGTCTGAGACGGACGAAGGCGACGGCGATCTCGAGAATCCGATCCGACCGGACTCTCACTTGCGACCGGATTGGGTCAGCGGCGGATGGGCTTCGACTCCGGATCGCGTCGCGAAGTGGGCTGACGCGGCGATGCAGGCTGCGATCCTTCAACGGCAGCGACTGATGGCGAGGCCGGCAACCGAGGCATCTGCGCTACGCAGTGATGCGATCGCCCGGTCCGAGTCTGTCGCCGAGTTGCTGTGCGCCGAACTCGCGGCCGATGGGCTGCCGATCGACATCAGCCGCGCCGATGAGATCATCGCGACCTTCCTCGGTCCGCGGCCTCTGAACTCGCAGCAGGCAGCAGTCGCGCGCAACGCTCGCGACGACGTGGTTCGCAGTCTGCCGGGCGTTGGTGCGAGCACCGACCTCCGCAATCCCACCCAGGTTCGGTCGATGCTCAACAGGGTGGGAGTGGACCTGCCCGACACCCGGAAGTGGAGGTTGGAGCAACTGCGCGAGTCAAACGCTGTCGTCGATGCGCTGCTGACATGGCGCAAGGCGGAGAGGATCGAGACGACATTCGGGTACGCATGGCTCGATCAGCACGTCGGCGACGATCGTCGCCTCCGTGGGGCGTGGAGCGGATCGGACGGAGCGGCCGGTCGAATGACCGCGCAAGCCGGGTTGCACAACATGCCCGCCGAGTTGCGCGGGGCGGTTGCCGCCGAGCCCGGTTACGTGTTCGTGCGCGCCGATCTCGGTCAGATCGAACCGCGGGTGCTCGCTGCGGTGTCGGGCGACGAACTCCTCGCAGCCGCCACCGCCGCCGATGACATGTACGCGCCGGTTGCTGCTCGACTCGGCGTCGAACGCGCGGTCGCGAAGGTGGCTGTGCTCGCCGCGATGTATGGCCAGACCTCTGGTGCTGCAGGGCAGGCGCTGCGGGGAATGGAGAACAGTTACCCGGTTGCGATGCAGTACTTGCGACGCGCTGACGAAACGGGTCGGGCAGGGATCGATGTCTTCACGTTCGGTGGTCGTCGGATCAGGATGTGGCAGATCGGTGATGACGCCGCCGCGGTCCCGGACGACGAGCGGGCGGCGATGGCAGCCCGGGGTCGCTTCGCCCGCAATGCAGTCGTGCAGGGTGCTGCGGCAGAACTGTTCAAGGCCTGGGCGGTGACTGTCCGAGCTCGGTCGATGTCGATCGGCGCACGGATCGTGTTGTGCCTGCACGACGAACTGTTGGTGCACGTCCCGGCCGAACACGGTGCCGCAATGGCAACGTTGCTCGACAACTGCCTCAACGAGGCCGCATGGCGGTGGTCTCATGCCGATACAGCCGGTCAAGACGATGCCGTCGCGACGACCGTGCGTTTCGTCGCTGATGTCAGCGTGATCGAACGCTGGAGCGACGCGAAGCCGTAAGCGGCGTGGGTCGTGCTGTCAGACTGGCGGCACGAACGGGGGAAACATCGTCCCGTCGCCGAGCAGGAACAGTTGGAACTTGATCGGGCCGGCGCCCACCGACTTCGATTGCGCCGAATCGGCAACGGCGGTGAACACCGCGATTGTCGTCAGCAGATCGTTCAACGACTGCTGCATGATCACCTCGACGTGGGTCCATACCAAGGCAACCCAACTGTTGTGCTGAGCGGCGAGCACCGACCACATCACATCATTGAGCGCATTCCAACTCTGGGGCGGCGAAACCTCGGCCTGGTCAAGGTCGACGTCGATCGCGAACCGACGCAGCATGCTCGCCCGGTCGGCGACTTCGGAGCCATCGAGACGAAGAACCGCCACGCCCCGTGCTTCGAACTGCTGCTCGAGATCGGCGAGTGAATCGATATGGAAAGCGGATGTCGTCGGCAAGCCTTCAATTGTCATCGGGTGTGATCCGTTCTCACTTCAACAGCACGAAGGCTGGCGTTCCATTGTCTCCGTAGTGGGTCCAGGAGTAGTAAATCCGCCCAGACGTCGCGCCGACGACGATGCGTCGCGACCCCCATCCCTTGTCTCCCTTGGGCTTGCGAAGGTAGTACTCGCTGTACGCCTCGTCGGGGAGCGGGGAGTCGTCGCCGAGGCGGGCGTAGTTGCCGTGGTGACCATTCCAGACGCCGCCCTGGCTCAGAATGTCGTCACGCCATGTGTAGTCCTTGCGGTCGATCGAAGCGAGCGCGTCGTCGACCGCCTGTTGCTCACCGGCAGCCTCGTCGCCGGTGATGCTGCCCCGCGCCTGAACGTCGATCGGTTCTGACTTGCCCCCTTTGCCGATCATGCCCTTCGGCCGCAGCGGTGCGACATCGATCTCGCGCTGCACCCTGATTGCTGCTTCGTCGAGTTGGCCGATGACGATCGCGAGTTGGTCCCACTTCTTGGGTGATCCTTTCAGCAACTCGTCGTGCCTGACCTTGAGTCGACTCATGTCGGTCGTGACGGCGGTCAGTTGCTTCCAGTACTTGGTTCCTGCATCGTCTGGCAGCTTGCCTTCCTGTGCGATCTTGGCATTGACCTCGCCTTCGGTAACCCGTTGCAGGGTGGCCTTGTGTCGGGCGAGGTAGCTGTCGGCATGGTCGGCGAGTGTGTTCACGGCGGTGGCCGCGCTGGATACGGCGAGAAGATGCTTGTTGATCTGGGTGTAGTTGGGAGGATCGACCTTTTCGAGCGTGACAACGAGCGCCATTGGTTCGGTGATGGCAGCGAGGTCGATCGAGTGGGTAGCAGCCCGCAGCAAAGCGGTCTTGACCGCTTTGTCGATGTCGGCTCGAGTGTCGTCGTGCCGCTTCTTCTGGGCGTCGTCGTGTTCACCGTGGCGAACGAACTCGTGCGCGAGGGCTGCAGCGAGTTGATCGGTCGTGACCCGGATCGCACCCCAATTCGGCTTCTTCGCGGTGCGTTGGCTCTCGAGAGTCTTGAGCAATCCGGGCACAGATCCTTTGTTGAGGTCGCGGGCCGCCGCTTCGAGCTCAACCTTGTCGATGTCGCTCAGGATGCCCGTCATCTTCTCCTCGCAGTAGAGCCGGTCCTGGTCCGCCTTGCTCGCCCTCACGGATTGTTCCTTCTCGAGCGCGACCTTCGCCTTCTCCTTCGCCTTGGCCTGGTTGAGTCTCTTCGTTTCGGCTTTCGAAACTGGCTTCGGCTTCGGTTGCTTGGGCTGCTTTGGTTGCGCCTGAGGTTGGGCGACGGGTTGCTTGACGACTGGTTGCCGAACTTCGGGTTGCTGGACTTCGGGTTGCTGGACGACGGGTTGCTGAACGACGGGTTGCTGAACGACGGGCGTGTCGTCAGGTGTGTCGTCGGGTGTAGAATTCCGCGACGAACAAACGCTGGTAACGATTGCTGCTGTAATTTTAGTGGAGC
>JANOEM010000659.1:0-7229 GCA_031413195.1 Actinomycetes bacterium | reverse complement strand
CGTCGGGCCACGTTTCGGCCTGGCCGGTGTCGAAGTTGCGTATTTCGGCTTCGTCGATGTCGACGAGGTGGAAGATTGCGGTGTCGCCGACCTCTGGGAGTTTGAGTGACGGCAGGGTTTCTCGGGTGTCGTCTGAGAGTTCAATGGGCATTGTTGGTTCCTTTGTTGTGGGTGAGCACCAGCCCGGCCAATAGCCGGTCTGCTGCGATGTCCGCGCCCTTTGTGGGTACGGGGATTTGGTGGAGCTCGGCGAGTGGCCGGGCGATGTTGACGGATTCGCGGGCCCCGATGGGTTTGAGTGCGGCGGCGAGGTCGTCGTGCCGGTACGTTTCGCAGAGTGCGAGGACCCTGGCCGCCTGGAGGTTGTCGAGGCGGTCGATGCCTGGGGCCTCGTCGGCGTTTTCGCATGCCCAATCGAGCAGCGATGACGCCGTGTCCGAGTCGTGCTCCGACAGCGCCTGTGTGACCTGGGTGACCCGTTCGGCGTGGAGCAGTTCCACGTCGGCCAGGACCACTTCTAGCCGGTCCAAATCCCGGCTGGTCGGGTTGCCGTCGATGAGTTGCGGCACGGGTGGAGTGAGGTTCTTGGCCGCCTGCTCGGCGTGGGCGAACAGGTCGATCGGTAGGGCTTTGAGCCGTTCGATGATGCGTGGCAGGCGTTGCCCGGCGTCCAATGCCAGCTCGCATGTGGCGATCCATCCTTCCCACATGTCGACGGTGGCGGTGGTGTGCGTGTCGGGGTCGGATAGGGCCGGGAGGTTGTGTTCGGCCATGAGGGCGCGGGCGTCGTCGGGGGTGATGACGCCTTGCTCGGTGAGGTGTTTGGCTCGGCGTCGGAGGTCGCCGATGCGTTCGGTGATGCGCAGCACCGGGGCGGTTGGTGGGGTGTTGGACCCGGACGCCTCTGGGGCATCTTCCTGCCCGACCGATGCCCCGGTGCTGCTGGCGGGAGGGTTCGCCGGGGTCACGGCCAGCCCTTCCACGTTCTTGATGACGACGCGCCCGCTGTTGAGGGTTTCGTTGTGGGCGGCGACGGCGAGTTTCGCGAGCCGCCACCCTTCGACGAGGTCCAATGCGACGATGTCGCAGGTCCCTTTACCCCATGGTGCGTGGAGGATCAGCCCGATGTCGGTGCGGAATTGGAACGGGATCGGGACGACGTCGAGCGCGGGGGTGAGTTCGTGGGTGCTGTTCGCGTAGACGGCCAGTTGAAGCGAGTGGTCCCATGGTTTGATCGACCCGGTTTTCGGGTCGATGACGAAGATGCCTTCGCCGAGTTTGCGGACCCGGACGTAGGCGTCTGGTGCCCCGCACGCCGGGAGCTCCAGGTCGATGACTTGGCGTTCGTCCCAGTCATCGACGAGTTCGATGCCCCACTCGTCGACGGTGCGGCGGATCGCATCGACGTCGGCCTGGCATTCGGGGGGCATGTCGGGTTCGATCCCGCGCCAGATACGGCGGATGGCGGTGTGTATGGCGGTGCCACGGTTCGCTGCGGCGTTGCGTCCCCCGGCCAGCTCCATTTCGGTGACGATCCGGTCTAGCTCCACCTTGTCGCCGGCGATGTCCAACGGTGCCGCCATGACGGCGAGGTCGGGTCGGAGCCCGGCACCCTTGGCTTGGCACCGTGCGGACCATGTCGGGTTGGAGAACCCGCCACCAAGGTAGGAGGGCAGCAAGCTGGGGCTGTAGCAGGACAGGGTGTCGCCGGTGTCGGGGTGAACGACCTGGATTCGGCCGCGCTTCCGGGGCCAGTCGTCACGACCTGGACGGGGGTCCGGTTCATTGATGAGGATCATTCGTGGTCGCAGTCGTCGAGTTCGTGGGTGTCTTTGAGTTCGTGGGGGTTGTTGTCGATGTCGTAGCGGCGGGCGCACGGGTGGCACATCCACCGGTGGTCACGGTTGGTGACCCGGTCGATGTCGTGGCACACCGTGCAGGTGCCGACGGGCCTCACCACGGGGATCGAGGCGGTCATGTGACCCATCCTCGGTGCACGACGTCCAGGTAGTCGTCGCCGTCCTCGAGCCCGTTGAGGCGACGCCACGACACATGCTCGCGGTGGGCGCATTGGGGGCAGATTGGGCGACGCTGGTCGTCCATGTCGGTTTCGGTGTCGGTCAGGCAGCGGGTGCAGATCATCCGATCGCCTTTGCGGCGAGCAGGGCGGCGTATTCGGTGACGGTGAGCTGCGGGTCGTCGAGGCATGCGGCGTCGTATGGGTGGACCCGCAGGGGTGACCCGTGGGCGCCGAGCCATTCGCTTGCGGCGATGGCCCCCTTGATGAACCGTGGCCCTCCGCTGGTTTTGATGGTGGTAGCGATGTGTGCGGTCAGCGCCGCGGTGTCGAGGGTCATGAGGCGCTGAACAGGGTGTGAGCGTTGGCTGCGTTCTCGGCGGTGCGGAGGTTCGATGCGGCGGTCGCCCAGTAGGACGGCTTGAGTTCGCACCCGACGAACCGGCGCCCGTGCCCGATTGCTACGACACCTTCGGAGCCGATACCGGCGAACGGGGACAGGACAAGGTCGCCACGGTTCGACCAGAGTCGCAACGCCCGTTCGATCAGGTCGAGTTGCAACGGACAAATGTGGCGTTCGTCCCGGTCGTCTTTCGCAACAGCGGTGTTGAGGGTGTCGGTTTCTCGGATGTCGAACCAGCACGACAGGAACGGGCCGGCGTCGAGGCCGTCGAGCGGGTCGGTGTCGGTTGTCCAGATCGGGGCAGCCCATTCGGTCCACTCATTACGGGTGCATTCGGGGGTGACAGGTTCGGCGTTGTCGCCGGGCACCTTGAAGATCAGGAGGTAATCGCCGAGCGCCGGGCGGGACCTCGCCGAGTCACGCTCCAACGTGGTGAACGACAGGGCGGCAACCTTCTTGACGATCTGCTGTGCTTGCGGGTTCTTCCAGATGGTCACTTCGCCGTAGAACACGAACCCGGCGGCCTCGTGTGTCCGGATCAGTTCGCCCCGAAAGTCTGTGAGCCCGATGTGCCCGTCCCGCCATTTCTGGGTGGCGATCTGCTGGCAGTGAACGGCGACGATCCGCCCAGGTTTGACGATGCGGTGCATTTCGCCGAGGACGTAGGTGTAGTGCTCGTGGAACTCGTCTCGGTTGCGGGCGTTGCCCAAGTCACGGATGGACGGCGAGTAGGTGTACAGCGACGCGAACGGGGGCGAGTACACCGACATCCCTGCCGAGTCCGTTTCGATCTCGGCGAGCCGTTCGCATGAGTCGCCGAGCATCAATCGCCACCCGTCACCTTCGGCGTCGTCGGTCACGTAGTCGTCAAGCATTGATGCTCTCCCTCATCTGGTTGGTTGCGGCGACGAGTTGCGACGTGATGTCCGCCGCGGATCGTTCTTTGCGTCGGACGTTGTCGACGATCTCCGATTCGAGGTCGGAGACGACGATGTGCACGTCAACGGGTCGGGTTTGCCCGAATCGCCACGACCGCCGGATCGCCTGGTAGTAGGACTCGTAGGAGTCGCCCAAACCGACGAATACCTGATCTGCGGCGTGCTGGAAATTGAGGCCGAACCCGCAGATCGATGGTTTCGTGACGAGGACCCGGATCTCTCCGTGGCGGAACGCGTCGATGAGCTCGAGCTTGCGGTCCGGGTCCATTGTCCCGGTCAAGTTGACGCCACCCGGCACGAGCCGGGCGAGCTGTTCGGCTTCGTCGTTGAGCCCGCACCATGCGATCGCGGGCCGGTTGTGGTCGAGCAGTTCAGCGCACCGGTCAACCCTGCCGGTCAGGGTTGATTTGCGTGCCCGTGATCGTCCGCCGACACCGCCGATGGTCGTGGCGAACAGTTGCCCCTCGGGGGCCTGGTTCACTTCGATGATGTGCCCGTGGATGTTGAGCGGGGGTAGTTCGTATGGGATGTCGTCGTCTCGGTCGCCGGTGATGTCTGATGGTTTGCGGGCAGCCATCGCCCATTGGGCCATCCATCGGAACATGGCCTGATGTGAGTGGCCTTTGAGCCTCCAACCGTCGTCGTCGTGCACGAAGAACGCTGCGAGCATTTCGACTCTGGACATGGCGCCGAGGAACTCGGAATGGTTCGCGAGTTCTGTGTGGTCGTTAGGTGCCGGGGTGGCGGTGCAAGCGAGCCGGTAGGGGACTGTGCCCCACCGGTCGATGAGGGCGGTGCGGGTGGCTCCGGTGTGCGATTTGAGGATGGACGATTCGTCGAGGACGACGGCGCCGAACGTGGCCGGGTCGAATAGGTGTTGCCGTTCGTAGTTCGTGACCCAGATCGGCGAGTCCGATGGGTGGTGGGGGTCACGGACCACGGCGGCGTCGATGCCGCATGCTGTGGCTTCTTCGACTGTTTGCGAAGCGATGGACAGGGGGCAAAGGATGATCGCCCGCCGGCCTTGCCTCATGATGTCGGCCCATGTGAGTTGGATGCGGGTTTTGCCGAGGCCGGTGTCGAGGAACACGGCGGCTCTGCCTGCTTCGGTGGCCCACCGGAACGTTTCGGCTTGGTGCCGGTAGAGGGTGAGGGGCGGGACGGCGTCGGGGATACCGGTTGCCGGTGCGAGTTCTGATCTGCGTTGCAGGAAAGCGTCGTAGCTCATCGGACGGTCACCTCCAGGTGGTGGAGGCGCAACGTGCCGCAGTCGATGGTGGCGGTGAGCCGGTGCGCTCTGGTGGTGACGATCCGGCGGTGCACGCTCAGGTATCGGCCGCATCGGTGGCCGATGTGGGTGACGCACCTGGCCCCGTAGCCGTCGTTGACGACTTCGATGGTGGCGGTGCGGCGGGTGCGTTCGGCGATGTCGGCGTGGCACTGCCCCGGTTGGGCGACCGCGGGGGCCGTGGTGGTGAGGGTGGCGGTGAGGATGGTGGCGGACGCCGCGACATTGCGCAGCGCCCGCCACAGCCCACCACTCCGCTGTGCGATCATGTGAGCCACCAGAACAGGAGCGCGACGGCGATCCACAGGACTCCGCCGACCGCCATGGCCAGCAGGATTCCGCCCATAGGGGTTTCGTACACCTCCGGTTCGGGGGGGGCCGACGCCTGGCTGTCGTGCCCCGGCGTCGGCCCCTGCCCCGTCCCCGCACCCGGCGGCATGACACACCGGGGGGACCATCTGCGTTCCGTTTCGAGGAGGGTCATGCCGAGCTTGATGTCGTCCTGGTTGACCGGGTCGCCGCGGTTGTCCAACTGCCACAGGACGTCGCCGGTGGTGGTGACGATGCGGAGCGTGCCGACGTCGGCGGGGGCGATGTGGATCAGCTCCGACCCGGTGCACGTGTTGCGCCCCAATGGCTCATCGGCGTACTCGTCGAGGTTGTCGGGGATCGTGTCGGGGATGGACGGGTGGGCGGTCATGCGAAGTACTCGCGTTGCAGCTGAGCGAGGTCGGAGCGGGCGTCTCGGAGCAGTTCGCAGATCTCGTCGGCGAACTCCTCGAGGTTGTTGAGGATGCCGGCGGTGATGGCGTCGAGCTGGTCGCCGTGCTGCTCGACAAGTCGGGCACGGAGCGCATCGATGTGGTCGGTCAAAGTCATGCTTGGGGTCCTTGCTGGTGCTGTGCGTTGCTGAGGTGGTGGCACACCTGGCTCCGGTTCGGGGGCGGCCGAATGGCGGGGCCAGGTGTGCCTGCTGCCGGGCCGCTCGGGGCCGACCCAGGGCGATGGGTCCGGTGCCGTCACGGCCAAGCGGACTTAGCGGGTGTCGAGCCACATCCCAACAAGGGCGAGGCCGACGAGGAGGGCGACGAGGAACAGCCCGGACAGGGCGGCTTCGAAGAGCGTGGCGCCGGGGATCATTGTCCGGCCCCGTCTTCGATGCGGATGTGTGATTCGATGAACCTGAGCGCAGCCCGGACCTGGGCGACGTGATGGGCACGCAGATCGCTGGGCATCGCCGCGTAGTCGGGGTGCATGTGTTTGGCTGTGAGGTTGCGGCGGGCCTCGTCGAGGGTCCCGGTCCAGCATCCGGCGTTGATTCGCCACCCGATGACAGCGTCACGGTGCGCGGTGATGTGGTTGCCTGTGCCGACTGGGCCGACGGTCACCCAGTCCCCTAGCTTCGCCACGCGCCCATCGCCGCAGATAACCGCCGAGCCGGACACCTGGGCCGAGCCGTACACCTCGGCCGAGCCGGACACCTGGGCCGAGCCGGACACCTGGGCCGAGCCGGACACCCGGGCCGAGCCGGCGTCAACCACGACAACGGGTTCTGGCTACCCCACCTGCAATCCAGAAGAAACCGAATAACACTCAGCGTCTTGGCGTCATCGAACGTCAGCTAGCTCAATTGCAGCAAGCTCAGCCGATCTCTACAAGTGAGATGTTTTGCGAACCCTCTGTTCTCACCGTTGCCTCTGCGTCCGACCGCTATGTTTTGCCACACCCAATTGCTCGTCCTCCTGTCCATGAGCGCCTTGGCGGCCGCCCGGATTTTGCCATTGCCCGTTCCATCGTATCAAACGTCTCGTTCAGTAAATTGCCCGCCGTCTCCTCTCACCTGCGTGCAAAGCTGGCTGACGTAACCGAACACATCAACCTAGCTGACCTATTGCCCGCTAATCGCGCTAATCAGACGTCTCAGTCTCAGAAACGTAATAATGAGGGCGACGCCGTGCACGAAAAAATTTCCTTGTTTTCTACCTGGTATCAGTCAGGCTGGTATTTCTGACCAAAAAAGTGGTTATGATCTGTCTCAGTGGCTAAATTACGATGCGCAGTTTTGATTGTTTGCAACGGCTCAACCTGGTAGCCATTCGATCTGGTGTGCATTGCATTTTCCCACTGTTCAGAAGAGTTTGCGACTGTACGAACTTGCGGCCTCTACTTCATCAAAGGGGCTTCAGAGCGGCCGCAATCGCGTCCTGGCGCTTGTAACAAGTGCGGCGAGTCAGGACATTTCCAGACTCAATGCCGATCACCTCTGTCGACTTTCGTGATAAATTGCCTTGCGGAAAAAGCCGATCCAACTGCAACTCCAGTTTCAACCAGGGGGCCAACGCTCTCGACGGACCAACCCCGAGCAAAATGGCGCAGTTACGACTTGGTGGTTCATTGGCGGGGGCATGGTGGATGAAATCTCGTGAAAGTTCTGAATTTGTGCGATTGGTGATTAGGTGTAGATGGAGAAAGACCTGTGTGTTGCAACACACATGTTTCATTCAAACCACATCAAACAATTATATACGACCATCAACTAACACCCAACTGCTTAACACACAACTCGCCCACAACTACACAATC
>JANOEM010000658.1:0-3530 GCA_031413195.1 Actinomycetes bacterium | reverse complement strand
GGTGCCGTGAACAGCATGCACGACTCCTACACACCAATCGGCGGCCTTTCGCCGATGCTCCACATGATGCTCGGCGAGGTCTCCCCGGGGGGTGTCGGTGTGGGTCTCGGTGGGATGTTGATCATGGCGCTGCTGGCGGTGTTCATCGCCGGGTTGATGGTCGGGCGAACGCCCGAGTACCTGGGCAAGAAGATCCAGGCCCCGGAGATGAAACTCGTCGTGCTCTACATCTTCGCCATGCCGTTCGCATTGCTGACGTTCGCGGCGGCGTCTGTGCTGCTGGACAGTGCAGCAACGTTCCAGCCCGGTGCTCACGGCTTGTCGGAGGTGCTGTACAACTTCGCGTCGACCGCCAACAACAACGGCTCGGCGTTCGCGGGCCAGAACACCTGGACGCAGTGGTACACCACGACGCAGGGCATCTCGATGCTGATGGCGCGGTTCTTCACCATCATCCCGGTGCTGGCGATCGGAGGCTCACTGGCTTCCAAGCCCAAGGTTCCGGCGACGTCGGGCACCATGCCGACCAACACTGGGCTCTTCGGCTTCCTGATCGTCGGCGTCATCGCCATCGTCGCCGGACTCACCTTCTTCCCCGCCCTGTCGCTGGGCCCCATCCTCGAACACCTCTCACTGTGAGGACCGCGTGACCGCAACTGTCATCTCCGAAACCCCGCGCCCACCGAAGGTGCGTACCAAGGCATCCTCGTCGATCTTCGACCGATCGATCGTCGGCACGGCCATGGTCGACGCGCTCCGCAAGCTCGACCCTCGCACGATGTACCGCAATCCCGTCATGTTCATCGTCGAGATCGGATCGATCCTCACGACGCTGATCTTCATCCGCGACTTCTCCACCAGCACCAACCAGGAGAACGTGTTCGCCGGCCTCGTGTCGCTCTGGCTCTGGTTCACGGTGCTGTTCGCAAACTTCGCCGAAGCCATGGCCGAAGGGCGCGGCAAAGCGCAGGCAGCAACGCTCCGCAAGACACGCGCCGAGACATCGGCCAACGTGCGCCTTCCCGACGGTTCCATGATCGAGAAGGCATCGTCGGCGCTGCAGGTCGGCGATCTCTGTGTGGTGACCTCGGGTGAGGTGATCCCGGGTGATGGTGACATCGTCGAGGGCATCGCGACGGTCGACGAGTCGGCGATCACCGGCGAGTCGGCGCCGGTGATCCGTGAGTCCGGTGGCGACCGATCGGCGGTCACGGGTGGCACTCGGGTCCTGAGCGATGAGATCGTGGTGCGGATCACGGCCAAGCCCGGTGAGACGTTTCTCGATCGGATGATCGCACTGGTCGAGGGCGCGGATCGCCAGAAGACACCCAACGAGATCGCCCTCACGATTCTGCTGGCCGGGTTGACGGTGATCTTCCTACTCGCCGTCGTCACCCTGCAACCGTTAGCGATCTACTCGGGTGCCGAACAGAGCGTCATCGTGCTGATCGCCCTGCTCGTCTGCCTCATCCCGACCACCATCGGCGGGCTGCTCTCCTCAATCGGCATCGCCGGCATGGACCGGCTCGTGCAACGCAACGTGCTTGCGATGTCCGGGCGCGCCGTCGAGGCCGCAGGCGACGTGACGACGCTGCTGCTCGACAAGACAGGCACCATCACCTACGGCTCACGCCAAGCCGCCGAGTTCATCCCGGTCCACGACGTCGAGCAACGCGAACTCGCCGAGGCCGCGATGGTGTCGTCGCTCGCCGACGAGACGCCCGAGGGTCGCTCGATCGTGCAGCTGGCGATCGAGCAGTTCTCCCCGGCTCCGGTCGACAACCGGGGCGCGACGCTCGTGCCGTTCACTGCCCAGACCCGGATGTCAGGCATGGACCTCCCCAACGGTCGGCAGGTGCGCAAGGGTGCGGCCGACTCGGTGCGTTGGTTCATCGAGGTCTCCAACGAAGGCGACCACGCCGACGTCCCGCTGGAGCTGCTCCCGATCGTCGAACAGGTGTCCCGCGATGGAGCCACGCCCCTCGTCGTGATCGATAAGGCCGGAGCGGACGAGCCGTGGCGTGTGCTCGGCGTTGTTCGCTTGAAGGACACCGTGAAGCCCGGCATGCGTGAGCGCTTCGACCAGCTGCGCTCGATGGGTATCCGCACGATCATGATCACCGGCGACAATCCGCTGACGGCAGCGGCGATCGCCGAGGAAGCCGGAGTCGACGGGTTCCTTGCCGAAGCGACACCCGAGGACAAGATGGTGCTGATCAAGCGCGAACAGGCCAGCGGCAACCTGGTGGCGATGACCGGCGACGGCACCAACGACGCTCCGGCGCTCGCCCAGGCCGACGTCGGCGTGGCGATGAACACCGGGACCCAGGCGGCCAAGGAAGCCGGCAACATGGTCGACCTCGACAGCAACCCCACCAAGCTGATCGAGATCGTCGAGGTCGGCAAGCAGCTGCTGATGACCCGTGGCTCGCTGACGACGTTCTCGATCGCGAACGACGTGGCGAAGTACTTCGCCATCATCCCGGCGATGTTCGCAACGGTGCTGCCGGAGCTCGATCGACTCAACGTGATGAACCTGTCGAGCCCCCGTTCCGCAATCCTGTCGGCGGTCATCTTCAATGCCCTGATCATCGTGGCGCTCGTGCCGCTGGCACTTCGCGGCGTCAAGTTCCGCGCCGAAGCCGCGGCCCTCGTGTTGCGCCGCAACCTGTTGGTGTACGGCCTCGGCGGTCTCATCGCTCCGTTCATCGGGATCAAACTCATCGACATCATCGTCACCGCACTGGGAGCGAACTGACATGCGACTCTTCATCCGCCAACTCCGCCCGGCATTGCTCGTGGCGATCGTGGCCAGCGTGATCTTCGGGCTCGCCTATCCACTCGTCGTCACGGCGATCGGGCAAGTGGCCTTCAACGACAAGGCCGATGGTTCGCTGATCGAGGTCGACGGCGTCGTCGTCGGCAGCGAACTGCTCGGCCAGACGTTCAACTCGCCCACGTACTTCCAGTCCCGGCCGTCGGCGGCCGGCGCCGGGTACGACGGCTCGGCGAGTTCGGGCTCGAACCTTGGCCCCACCAATCCCGACTTTCTCGCATCGATCGAGGAACGGGTGGCTGCGTACCGGGAGGCGAACGGCTTGTCGAACGATGTCGCGGTGCCCGTCGACGCGGTGACAGCGTCGGGTTCGGGTCTCGACCCGGCCATTTCGGTGGCGAACGCACGACTGCAAGCAAACCGGGTCGCCGCCGAGCGGGGCCTCGACGTCGACGCGGTCCTTACGTTGATCGATGACAACACCACCGACCGCACACTTGTCGTGCTCGGCGAGCCGGCGTACTACACGCGGTTCGGGTTCCGACCGGCGTCGGCGTTCGGGCTGAGCGACGAGTACGGCGGCGGAAACGCATTTCAAGCGAAAGAGTTGGCGGCAAAGCGATTACCGACCGGAGCCGGACTGGTTCGCTACGCAACCGAGTTTGGCTCTTTAGGGTGACCGCGCGAAGGAGCGCCCTGCGACCGAATCGACCCGATTGAGACGAGGGCGACGCAGCCGACGTACAAGATGTTC
>JANOEM010000657.1:0-2927 GCA_031413195.1 Actinomycetes bacterium | reverse complement strand
GTCCCGGGTTCGTCACCCAGTTCCCAGCAGGGCGGACCATGCCGACATCGTCAGTTCTGAACGTCGATCGGCCGGGTCAGACCCGTGCAGCGGCTGGCATCTTTCCGATGTCCTCCAGTGGCGCCTCGTTGTACGTGTCGGGCGGCGGGCACGTCATCGTCGACATGGTCGGCTACTTCACCGGGCCCTCGGCACCCTCGGCAACCGACGGCCTTTTCACTGCAGCAGACCCGACCCGATTGCTGGACACACGCGGCACCAGTCCTGTCGGCAACGGCGTACCGCTGTATCCCGGCGGAGGCCTGGAACTGCCAACAGCGCGGGGCGGGGCGATGGCATTCAACATCACCTCGGTCGACGGCGACGCCGGCTTCGTCACGTCGTACCCGGCGGGCACCGAGCGGCCGGCAACCTCGAGCGTGAACTCGGTCGGTGGTGGCGACATCGTGGCGAACTTCGCGATCAACCAGATGTCCGACCGCGGAATCGGTGTCTTCGCGCAGTCGCAGACCCATGTCCTGGTCGACCTGCAGGGCTGGTTCTCCGGTCCATCGGCTGCGGCAACGCTCGGAGCGCCGACGAACACTCCCCCGCCTGCACCCCCATCAGCACCCCACTCAGCAGTACCGCAGCCGACGTATTCGGCATGCCTCCACGACGGACTGTCCACGATCAACAGCAAGCGCAGCGCTGCGAGCGCGCTCGTCACAAACGCGAATGCGGAGGCGTGGGCGTGCTCATGGGCTCTGCAGATGGCCCAGGCGGCCAACATGAGCCACTCCGACGCGAACGCTCGGGCGGCGTTCGTCGGGTGCGGGGCAGGCGAAAACGTTGGTTACTCGTCCGGCACGTCCATTGCCTACCTCTACTCGCTCTGGTTCAACTCTGCGACACACCTCTCCAACATCAAGAACAGCTTGTATCGAAGTGTGGGCATCGGGTTCGTGATCCGCACCGAGCCGTCGGGTGCACAGCGAATCTTCGGCGCCAACGTCTTTGCGGCCTGCTGATCAAACCCCCGTGGGGGAACTCTCGGTGACCGGTTCCTGCGGCGGCAGCTTCTTCGGTGGGCGAGGGATGAACGGACTGGTCATCGCAACGTATTCGGTGTAACCGGGGCGCCGCTTGACCATCGACCGTTCCAGAAGCGTGACGCCCGAGACCCGCCGTAACAGCACGGTCATCACCGCCGGGCCGATCAGGCACCACACCAACCCGGTTTCCGCAGCAACAAGGCCGATCCCCCACCAGACACAGGCATCACCGAAGTAGTTCGGGTGGCGGGTGTACCGCCAGAGCCCGGTGTTCATGACCTTGCCCTTGTTGTCCGGGTCCTTCTTGAACTGGGCCAACTGCATGTCACCGATCGTCTCGAAGAGCATCCCGACCAACCACACGGCGATGCCGAGGTAGGCAATGAACCCGATGTCGGGCGTGGCATCGGCCTGGCCGACTTGGACCGGCAACGACACGACGAACATCAACACACCCTGCAGGCCGAACACCGTCGCAAGGCTGATCAGCGGAAAGCGCGGACCCCAATGCTTGCGCATCGCGCGATACCGGAAGTCCTCGCCGCCGCCGTGGTTGCGAACGAACAGATGGATCGACAGGCGAAGGCCCCAGATTGTGGTGAGCCCGACGAGTAGCCACTGGCGCGCATCGTTGCCCTGATCGACCGAGAGCCTGACGGTCCAGGCGACGACGACGAATCCGAAACCCCAGATGATGTCGACGATCGACGCGTTCTTCAAAATCAGGCTGACCACCCAGGTCGCCAGCATCAGCATCAGGATCGCGATCCCGCTGACCAAGAGTGCCTGTCCCATGTGCTTACTTCCCTTCGTTGCGCGCAACGAGCGCGTCGGCTACTTCGGCATCCATCCGGAGCCACTGATCGTCGAGCCATCCGTCGAAACGCTCGTCTCGCGGCACTTCACGACCCGGGACACGACGGGCAACGAACCGGATCGGCGGGAATCGCCGATTCAGCGCCTTGAGTATGCCCCCGAACGAATCGAGTCCTTCGAACCCGACGTGCCAGGCAACAATCACGTCTGCGTCGGCAGCGCCTGTCGCCATGGCTCTCGCTCCACTCGGCCGCGGCGGCAGCACGTGCTGCAAGTCGGCCATCTTCGCGGCCCGTTCGGGATCGCGTTCGCCGATCCTGGCCAGCGCGGTCTGGCGTTTGGTCGGGTTGGCCCGGGTCCCCTCGGGGAAGATGATGCCGACGTCGTCTGGGCTGAGATCGGAAACCAATCGGCTCACTGCGTCCAGTTCTGGTGCCGAATCGTTGGCGCCCCTGTCGAGGAAGTAGTTCGGGATCCGTTGACCGACGACATCGAGGCAGGGGTCCATCAACAGCTCTCGCTTCAGCACGAACCGAGGACGGAGACCGGCGATGTTGGTGACGACGTACGCCGACACCAACGAATCGGCGAGGCTCGCGTGACGCACGAAGTGCAGCGCCCCGCCGGTGGAGAACGCGTCCATCCCCTGCGCGTCGACGCTGATGCCGCATGTTGCCGCGAGTGACGCGAGCAGATTCTTCGACCACCACCGCTGCAACGCGTAGTGCACCCGTCTGTTGCCACTCTGTCCGCAAAGCCACAGCAATGCCGCCGCTGCGACGCCGGCCGTTTCGAGCCACGACCAGCACACGCCGAACCCGAGCAACCGCACAGTCGGCAAGCGGTGCTTGCCGCGCACCAGATCGGCAGCGGCAGCGAGCGGCACCCACAACGGGATCAGCAGCGTCAGCATCACGGCCACGGCGAACACACCGGGGATCGTGACGAATCGTCGCGTCATCGTGTCCGTCTGGAGGTTCACGACAGGTCGATGCCGAACAACTGGGCGAAGCGGGCGTAGTAGTCGGCGTCGTCGGCGATCGCCCCGAGATCCACCCAGTCGGCGTCGGACATCGC
>JANOEM010000656.1:0-12265 GCA_031413195.1 Actinomycetes bacterium | reverse complement strand
TATGGGTAAACCGAGTTCGGCCAGGCCAGGTCGAGTTCGTCGTCCTCGGTCAGCGGCGGCTGCCCGAAAACGACATCGTCCTCGTCCCGGAGCGACTTGCGCAGCATGCTCAATTCGTCCGGCGACGCCCCATCGAGCACCGCCTGAATCCACTGCGCGACTGACGACAACTCGTCTCGGCCTGCGTTGTGGAGCACGTCCTGGACTGCGTTGAGCTTTGCGAGCCTGGCGGCCTCGATCGCCCTTTCCACTTCGAATTTCTCGATCCCTTTCGGGGTCAGTGACGGTGATCGATCACCGGCCTTCACCGGTCGCGGACTCTTCTTGGCAGGCATGGGACGTCCCTGGTATCTGTGGTGGTGGAACGGACTAGGTCGTGTGCACAATCAAGACGTTGCACTTTGCGTGGCGGACAACATCGTTTGCGATCGAGCCGAGTACCCGTGATGCTCCTTGGACCCGCTTGTTACCGACGACGATCACCGACGCATCGAGGCGTTCGGCCTCCTCGCACAATGCCTTGCCAGGATCGTTGACGACCACGGCTTGGGTGACCACCGACGAACATACGAACTCGCCGGCCAAAGCCTTCAACGACTCCTCTGCTTGAGTCAGCCGGTCGACCTGCCATGTCTCGGAGCCGCTGCGAACCTGTTTCACCGAACTGGCATCGAGCGCCATCACCAAGTGAAGCGGACGCCCGTAGGCAGATGCCATGTCGGCGGCTTCCAAGGCTGCCTTGCGAGCCGTTGCGCTGTTGTCGACTCCGACGACGATCTCGTTCATGTGTGCTCCTGGTCCGTGATTCGATGGGGGTTTGCGAGAGTGATTCAGCCGTAGGAAAGGTCGTCGAGATCGCGAACTCGTTTCGCCAACGTGACCAGCAGGGTGCGGGCCAACTGCGGTACATCGGCGACAACGGTGCGGAACCCCGCGCGAGTAAGCACCAGCAGCTTGCAGTCCGTCTCGCACACCCCAGAGGCAGAACGCTCTCCATGATCAAGCAGCGACAACTCCCCCAGGATCGCGCCCGGGCCCTGGGTCGCAATCTTTCGGCCGTTGCGCTTCACGACCACCGTGCCTTTCAGGATGACGAATGCCTGGTAGCCCTGGGTTCCCTGTTCGAGAATGACCGTGCCTGCAGGAACGGAGACCTCGTCGCTGACCTGGGCGATCTTTTCGAGGTCCTTTCGGGAGAAGCCATCGAAGAGCGAAGCCTGGCGGAGGTGGTCGATGTACACCTTGTTACTCGTCATGCTCGAATCGTAGTGCGGCGCGATGCCGCGACGATCCACCGGCGCGGAACCCTGGTTCGACGCCAACCCCGACGCCAACCCCGACGCCAACCCCGACGCCAACCCCGACGCCAACCCCGACATAGATCGCCCGGGGGCGGAACCGCAGTGGCCGTTCGTTGTACTCCTCCATGGCATGGGCCAACCATCCGACTACCCGAGCCGGGATGAAGATCGCCTCACCGGCATCGGCGGGCATACCCCCGACCAGCCCGAGAGCCGCCAGCGCGAGGTCGACGTTCGGCGGTGGCAGGTGTCGTCGATGTGCGAGGGCACAAAGCTCATCGACGACATCGAGTACCGGGTACCGACCCGATGCGCGCAGCATCTCGAGCAGGAGCGCTGCCCGCGGGTCACCGTCGGGGTACAGCACCTGGCCGAAACCGGGCAGTCGCCCGTAGCGATCGAGCGCCTGGTCCACGACTTGCGGCATGCCTTCGCCGGCCACGTTGTGCAGGAGCCGACGCACGCGTTCACTCTCCCCACCATGGAGCGGTCCACTCAGGGTCCCCATCCCTGCCGCGACCACTCCGTGTACTCCTGCTCTCGTCGATGCCGCCACCCGCGCTGCCAGCGTGGAAGCCGCCATCTCATGTTCGGCGAGCAGCACCAGGGCGGCATTCAGCGTCGCCATCAAGGCGGGCGTCGGTCGGCGCGGCGTGAGTCGCGCCCACAATCGCCCGGCCAGAGTCCCACGCAAGGCAGCCCCCTCCGGTAACACCAAACGCGGGCATCGGCCGTCACCCAGGATCGGCAGCGATTCAATGAGGGTTGCGACGAGGCGGCGGCCGGTGGCGATCACCGACACGTCGTCGAGCCGGCGGTCAGCGCCGACCGCTGCTCCCGCCACGGCGGCGTGAGCCGCAACGAGGCGCATCCGGTCACCGAGTCGGGTGGCAGCGACATCGATGACTTCCCCGCGCCAGGTTGCCTGAGATGCAGTGGACGAACCGGTCCAGATCAGTTCGGCCACCTGCTCGAACGATTGCGTGCGCGCCAACGACAGCGCATCGTGGCCGCGGAAGCGGATCGTGTGTCCCGTGATCTCGGTGATCCGGGTTTCGATCTGGATGTCGAGCGACTGTGGTCGGCTTGCGCGCCGCGGGCGACCCCGCAACGCCAGTGCTTCCACTTCGTCAGCGTCGAACCGGCTGTGCCGACCGTCAGGCGTGCGTTGGCTGTGAAGTAGGTCACGACTGACATAGGCATAGACGGTGGGGACCTTGACACCCAGTCGTTGGGCGGCCTGGCGGGAGGTGAGCCACTGCATGGGTTGACAATAATCAACGTTGATTATGTTCGCGGCAATGTTCAAGCTGGACGCATGCCATCGATCGATTCACTCATGACCAGCCCACCCGTCACCGCCACCGCCGGCGAGCCCCTGTCGGTAGCGGTGCGTCGGATGCACGACCACCGCGTCGGCTCCGTTCTGGTGATGGAGGGCAGTAGGGCGATCGGCATCGTCACGGAGCGAGACGTCCTGCGAGCCACTGCGAATCCTGTCGCGGGATCCAGCGTCTCAGCGGTGATGACCTCACCGGTCGAGGCAATCGACGTCTCGACCTCGATGCAGGACGCCCTCGTCACGATGCGCGAGCGGGGCTACCGCCACATGCCGGTCACGGATCACGGTCATCCCGTCGGTGTGGTCTCGCTGCGTGATCTGATGCGGGTTGCATCGATCGGTCCGACCGAAGTTCCCCGTGGGCTGAAAGGCGTCGTGGTCGCCGACACCGAGGTGGGCGACGTCCGCGGGAACGAGGGGTTCTATCACTACCGCCAGTACTCAGCTGTCGAGTTGGCCGAGCGGCGGCCATTCGAAGACGTCTGGCGGCTGATGATCGACGGATCACTTCCGACCACGTCAGTCGAGCGTTCGGCGTTCGCCCGAGAAGTGGCGCCGCTGCGCGCTGTGTCCGATTCGGTTGCGGCCGTACTACCTGCGATCGCGGCCGTCAGCGAACCGTTGCAGGGCCTTCGCACAGCGTTGTCGCTCGCTGCCGCCGAACACGGCCTTCGCCCCGTCATCGACATCGACGCCGAGCAACGTCGATCCGACGCATTGTTCGTCTGCGCCGTGACCCCCACGCTGCTGTGCGCGCTACATCGCCTGCGAAGCGGTTTGCCGGTCGTTGCACCGCGCGACGACCTCGGCTACGCGGCCAACTACCTGTGGATGCTCACCGGGGGCGAACCATCGCCGATCCATGCGCGGGCGATCGAGCAATACCTGATCTCGACGATCGACCACGGGTTCAACGCCTCGACGTTCACGGCACGGGTGGTTGCTTCCACCGGAGCCGATCTTGGCGCGAGCGTCGTTGCTGCGATCGGTGCGCTCAGCGGTCCCCTCCACGGCGGTGCACCGAGTCGGGCCTTGGCCCTTCTCGATGAGATCGGGACCCCGGATCGCATCGACGAGGTGGTGAGCCCGATGATCGAACGCGGCGACAAGATCATGGGGTTCGGCCATCCCGTCTACAAGACCGACGACCCGCGCTCATTGATGTTGCGCGGTGTGGCGAGACGTGTCGCCGACGGTGATGAAGCGAGATCGTTCGTCCGATTTGCGGAAAAGACCGAGGCGGGCGTGATCCGACTCCTCGACGAACTGAAGCCGGGGCGTCAGCTTCGAACCAACGTCGAGTTCTATGCCGGCGTCGTGATGCAACTGTGCGGTATCCCGCCCGAGATGTTCACCCCGACGTTCGCGTCCAGCCGTGTGATCGGGTGGTGTGCGAACGTGCTGGAGCAGGCGGCGGACAACAAGATCATTCGTCCCAGCGCGCGCTACATCGGCACACCACCACCCCAACCGATTGCGCCCCTCGAATGAGACTGGCGCGATCTCTCACTGGTCGCTGGAGTTCTTCCAGAGGTTGATGCCACCGTCGGACGCGTACATGTCGATCTCGGCGAGCTCATCCGCTGTCAACGACATGTTGTCGAGCGCTGCCACGTTCTGCTCGAGTTGCCCGACGCTGCTCGCGCCAATCACGAGCGAGGTGACCCGGAGGTCGCGCAGAGCCCAAACGAGCGCCAATTGAGCGAGCGACTGTCCGCGCCGAGCAGCGATCTCGCTGAGCGCTCGAACGGTGGCAAGTCTTTCCTCGGTGATCGAGTCGGCCTGCAAGGCCCCGCCGGTTGCTGCGCGCGAATCCGGCGGAATTCCGCGCAGGTATCGGTCGGTCAGCAAACCTTGGGCAAGCGGTGAGAACGCAATGCAACCCACGCCGGATTGACCGAGGACGTCGAGGAGGTTGTCGTCCTCGATCCACCTGTTCAGCATCGAATACGAAGGCTGATGGATGAGCAGCGGCACCTTCAGTTCGTGGAGGAGACGCACGACTTCTGCCGTACGGGCCGAGGAATACGACGAGATCCCGACGTACAGCGCCTTGCCCTGTTGGACCGCGGTTGCGAGAGCGCCGACGGTTTCCTCGATCGGCGTGTCCGGATCGACGCGGTGGGAGTAGAAGATGTCGACGTACTCGAGCCCCATTCGGGCAAGTGACTGATCGAGGGACGCAAGCAGGTACTTGCGCGAACCGAGATCGCCGTACGGCCCCGGCCACATGTCGTAACCGGCCTTGGTCGAGATCAACAACTCGTCACGATGTGTCGCGAAGTCCGCAGCGAGCGTTCGGCCGAAGTTGGCTTCGGCTGCGCCGTACGGAGGACCGTAGTTGTTGGCGAGGTCGAAGTGGGTCACGCCGAGATCGAACGCACGGCGGCAGATCGCGCGTTGCGTCTCCCACGGCCGATCGTCGCCGAAGTTGTGCCACAAGCCGAGCGAGAGGGCCGGCAGCAACAGGCCGCTGCGGCCACAGCGGCGATAGATCATCGAGTCATACCTGGAGGGATCGGCAACGTAGGGCATGGCCAGAGCGTATGTGTTCAGTGGTCGAAGGTGCGGAACGGCTCTGCGGGCGGCACCGCCGGGTCGCCTGCTCCGAGCACGCTCTGCGCGTAGTCGATCAGCGCTCCGCTCATCACCCCCGACTCGTCACTGAGTAGGTAGCAGAACACTGCCGCAACCTCTGCAGGCTTGAGCAGGCGGCCGTAGGGATGATCGGCCTCGGCTCGGGCGAGCCAATCGTCGTCTGCGCCGTGGAACTGTCGTTGCACGCGGTCCTCGGCGGGAGTGTCCATCCAGCCGAGGTTGACCTGGTTGACCCGAATGTGGTCGCGCATCAGCGAGTAGGCGAGGTTGCGGGTCATCGTCGCGAGGGCGCCTTTCGAGACCGCGTAGGGCAGCAGGATCGGCTGGCCGCCGTATCCGGTGGTGCTGCCAATGGTGATCATCGAACCGGGCACCGACTCGCGGCGCATGATCCGCGCCGCGCCCTGCATCAAGAGGAACGGTGCGCGGACGTTGACGTCGAGCAGCAGATCCCACAACTCGACCGTCGTGTCCCACACCGTTGCCCGATCGGTGACCGCTGCTGCGTTGACCACACCGTGCACGACCCCGAACGCCGCGTCGGCCTGCTCGATCACGGCCGCACAGGCGGCCGGATCGGCGAGGTTCGCGTGCACGAAGAGGGTGCGACATCCGTCACCGTCGACATCGGAGGCGACGACCTCGCCGAGGTCGCGGTTGACGTCGACGAGTACCAGCCCGGCAGCACCGCGCTCGCGGGCCAAGCGGGCCGTTGCTTCGCCAAGGCCCTGAGCAGCACCCGTGATCAGGATCACCTTGCCACCCAGGGTGGCCGTTCCGGAATGCCACTCGCTCACGGCCGAAATCTAGAGCGCTGCTGCAGGGTTTCCGGTATCGGCGTATCCGGTATCGGCGCGGATCGCTACGGTGCAGGTATGAGCGATCAGCTGCCGGTGTTGTTCTTCGACCGCGACCTCCCTGATGAGTTCCGCGACCTCGTCGACGGTCGAGCCGATGCGGTCGGACCGGATGAATCGGATCTCGCCGGCGCAGACGCCGTGGTCGCAGGAATGTTCCGATGGGATGCTTCCGCGATGGCCAAGGGCCTTCGACTGCGGGTGATCTCGCGCATCGGCGTGGGCTACGACACGGTCGACGTCGCAGCAGCAACCGCGGCCGGGATCACGGTCTGTTATGCCCCGCAAGCACCCACCGTCTCCACGGCCGAGCACGCGGTAGCGCTGATGATGGCGATCACCAAGCGGCTCGGGGCCGCTCAGGACCGCGCCCGCCAGGGGCTCGCCGGTGGGCCAGCCATAGCGCTCGAACTGGACGGCCGGGTGCTCGGATTGCTCGGCTACGGACGCATCGCCCGGCGCGTCGCCGTGGTCGGACAGGCCTTCGGAATGAAGGTGATCGCTCATGACCCGTTTCTCGACAGCGGAGACGGCGTTGCTCGATTGGTCGACTTCGACGAGCTGTGGACCGGTAGCGACGTCGTGTCGTTGCATGCTCCAGCCCTTGCCGACACCCGCCACGTCGTCAACGCGACGACGCTGGCGACGATGCGACCGGGCAGCTACCTGATCAACTGCGCTCGCGGATCGCTGGTCGATCAGCAGGCATTACTCGACGCGCTCGACCGTGATCACCTCGCCGGAGCCGGTCTCGACGTCACCGAACCCGAACCCCTTCCGGTCGGGCATCCACTGTTGCAGCACCCACGGGTGATCGTGACCCCGCACATCGCCTCGGGAACCGTGGCCGGCCGCCGGCGTCTGTACGAGCACGCAATCGACAACGCGCTGGCGACGCTGGCGGGCACCCCGACCAGCATCGTGCCGGAACAGCAGTGACAACCCACTCATCAGCCCATTCGTGGTAGAACGCTCGACATGAACCTTCGTGAGCTTTGGGCTGATCGGCAACCGACGTTCGGGGCATGGCTGTCGGCCGCCTCATCGCTGAACGCAGAAACCACGGCGCGAGTAGGGTTCGACTACGTCTGTGCCGACAATCAGCACGGTGCGCTCGATTACCAGGCAACGGTTGGCGTCGTTCAAGCGGTGCTGTTGGGTGGATCGCGGGCGATCGCGCGGGTGCCGTGGAACGAGCCGGGGATCATCGGCAAGATGCTCGATGCCGGGGTCGAAGGCCTGGTCGTGCCGATGGTCAACACCGTCGCCGAAGCTGAAGCGGTCGTGCGCTCCAGCCGCTACCCACCACTCGGCGAGCGCAGCTTCGGGCCGATCATGGCTGGGATGCGCACCGAGAACTACTCGGCCAGTGCGAACGACCGGGTTGCGGTGATCCCGATGATCGAGACCGTCAAGGCCGTGGCCAACATCGATGCCATCCTCGCCGTGCCAGGCGTGGATGCGATCTATGTCGGCCCGGCCGACCTGTCACTGAGCCTCGGACTACCACCGGCCAACAACGACGATCGGGCCGAGTTCACCGAGGCCCTGCTCACCATCTCCGCGGCCTGCCGGCGAGCCGGCGTGGTCGCGGGAATCCATTCGACGGGCGTCCTCGCCGGACGGCGCGTCGAGCAGGGGTATCAGATGATCACCGTGTGCGGGGACATGCTGGCGATGCGCACCCGGATGATCGAGGAGCTCGCCCAGGCCCGCGGCGCCGAAAGTTCCGGGGGCACAGCCTCGATCTACTGAGGACGTGCTGCTGAGGACGCGCCGCGGCTACGAATCGCCGGAGCGCTCGGCCAGGCCGGCCTCGACGAGCACATCGTGCACCCGCAGCGACACGTACTCCGAAGGATCCTCGGCGGCTCGACGAAGCGCTTCGTGAACATCGATGACCGTCGCGCCGACTGACCGCCCGTCGTACGGGAGAAACGTGATCAGCTGCTCCACGGCGGTTCGGCGCAGTTGGGCCGAGTCGGGATCACCCAACTCCTGCAAGACGACCGGGTAGCCACTGGTACCGCCGAGTTGCGCAAGGTAGCCGGCCATGAGCGCATCTTCCATGCTGCGATGGGTCGGGTGAGTGAGTTGCTCGGTGAACAATTCGATGGCGAGATCGACATCGCCGAGCAGTGCCAACGACATCACGGCCTCGACGAACAGCGACGCTGCCGACCCGAGCGGCCGGGAGCGATCGACCGTTTCGAGCGCGGCGCGGAGTGCTTCGTGGATCGCCCGGTCTCCGTCGGCGTCGCCGGTCGTGCAACGCCCGGCGACGAAAGCTGCCAAGGCAGCGAGTCGGTCGTCCTCGGCTGCGTCGGCGAGAACCTCGAGCAGACGGTCGTCAACGAGTGTGAGGTCGGGAGCAACGAACGGGTCGACGTGAACCAGAGGGTTACGACCGAGCACCTGGTCGACTGCATTGTCGTAACGACGCCGATCGCGTTCGACCAGTACCGATGTCCGACCCGGCAGGCTGGAGCTCGGGATGTGAACCTCACAGAGAAGGCCGCTCACTTCGTGGCACCCGTAGATCCCGCTTCGGGAGTGGGCGTCGGGGTCGGCGCGGGCGGGGGCGTCGCCGCAGCGGCAGCCGCGGCCGCAAGCTGTTGGCCGTGGGCGGTCACGCCGGCGGCAAGTGTCTGGTACGGAACCTTGCCGTCACCGAAGGCCCGGATCTCGGTCGGGAAGTTGAGATAGCCGCCTGGTCCGAGATCGGCCGTCATGAACGTGTTGTACTGCTTGTACATCTCGCCGATAGCTCTGCTGAGCGCACGGTCGACCCGCCGCTTGACCACCGTTGCATTCCTTGCGTTCGTCATCGGTGAACTCGATCGGCGTGCGCGCCAGGTAGGCGCGCGCGATTCCCGGTCCCTCGGCCGAGAACCAGGTATCCGAATCATTGGCGTGGTGCGCCTCGTGACGCGCCGTCAAGGCTCGCGACCAGTACTTTGAGCGAGCAGCCCGCCACGACCCGCCCTCCAACTTGGGAGTCAAGTCGGCGGCGATCGCCGCGTAGTTCTCTGCTGTGACGACCGGCGAGTTGGGAGTGGCGACGTCGATTCGACCGCCGTCTTTCACGTCGTACTCGAACGTCCCGAACAGCGTCGCATCGATCTGGATCTTCCCATCGGCCAGTGCCCAAGCGGCATTCTTGAAGCTTGCCGCTGGCTGCATCGCCCCGAATGCAGTAGCCGCCGGAAATGTCGGAGTGGTCTGAGACCCGTAGGTGATCGCGCGACCAACAGCTTCGTCTCGTGATCCACCCTCCTCGACATGATCGACCTGGCGGATTCGGCTTTGCGGATTGAAATTGGCGTCGATCGTGACCGAACTCCTTGAAGACTTCTCGACACTCGGCCCGCGGTTCGCGAGATGACTCTTCGACGCGCGTCCATTCGAATCTTCCTGCATCGGCAGGCGACCCATCGTGGCCTCCGGCCCCGCCTCGACTTCGACCAATGGAATCGTTCCGCTCAGCTCGGCCGGACCTTCACCTTCTGACGGAGCGGTACTCGGGTCCTCGACCTCGCGCCGGATCGGCGAGGCACCCTGCTGAACGGTGTGCGCGACTTCGTGAGCGATGAGCCCCAACCCCGAAGCGGTACCGGCATCGGGCATGCCACCGCTGAAGAACACGTCGTTGCCGACAGTGAACGCCCGCGCACCCATCTGATCATTGAGCGAATCGGATTCCGATCCGGTGTGGAGCCGCACGCCGGACAGATCGGCGCCCATCGTCTCGCCCATCGACCGCTGCAGGTCGCCGTCGAGTGCGCTGCCGCCTGCGCGGGCCTGCTGCAGCGACTGCTCGGTCTCGTTATCCAAGGTTCCGCCTTCGGCGCCCATTTTCGCCATGCGACTCACTCGCAGCCTGGCGCCGCCTGAAGACTGGATCGGCGTCGAAGTGCTCCGCCGGATTCGTCCAGTTCCATCGGGCACCTGCACGCCACCGTCGCGATGCATCGATCGGACGACCATCTCGGCGATCCGGTCCGCTTCGTCTTCGGCCGGATCGTGGGCGTGCCCGACCATCAACTGAGCCTGCCCGATCACGGGAATCCGCCGCCTGCCAGCCTGTCGCTTGACGGGCGGCGCCGTACCCGCGAATTTCGGCACTCGTACTTCGCGTTCGATCATCAGCCAACAGTACCAACGAACCTGAATCCGTCAATGCTTACGAACCGGCAGACCGCCGTCGCATCGTCGGATGGTGAGTGTGAGCCTTCTGTAAGTCGTATCGTTCGGACTCAGTCAGCGTTCGGATCACACATGATCCCGACGGGGTCGGTCATTGTGTACAACGGTGATGGCACGAAGCAGATGACGTTCGGTGAGGCTGGCGAAGGGCCCGGCCAGTTCGGACCGGAATGGATCGCGGATGGCTTCGCTGTCGACTCCAAGGGTCGCATCTATGTCACTGATTCCAGCCAAGAGGTCCTAGTGTTTGATTCGGATGGCAACTATCTGGCCTCGATCACATCTGCTGGTGACGCTGAACTTGGGCGGGCCCAAGGCCCCCTCCGCATCGCCGATGACACGTTGTATGTCCATGATGGCGCCGGTCACTTGGCCGTGTACTCCATCGGCTGAACGCATTGGTCGCAATGCCGAGCGCAGAGCAGGTGTCGGCGAGGAACTCGCTCGCCCACGCCGTCGACGTGTTCGAGGTCGGGCGCGTGCCGCTCCGCCTGCTTCTGTGCGGACCGGTCGTGATCGGGCGCGATTGCGACGGGCTGCTGCTGGGTGATCAGCAGATGAGCAGGAGACACCTCGAACTGCGGCCGAGCAAGGCCGGGATCGAAATCACCGACCTCGGCAGCAGCAATGGCACCTTCATCGACGAGCTGCGGATCGAGTCCACCAGAGTGTTGTCGCCCGGTTCAGCGGCTCGGGCCGGAACGACCGTCATCGTCGCAGTCGACGCCACCCCGCCTGAGAGCGGCAAAGGTCGAGCGACCATCATCAGCCCGACCGCAAGTCATCTTCATCGCACGTCGATCGACGACGTCGCTGACGTCGCTGCGTCGAACTTGTCCGCTCTCGTCGATCGGGACCACCAACAAGGCACGATCACGATCGTCTTCAGCGATATCGAGGGTTCCACCGAACTGGTGACGCGAGTCGGTGACGAGAGATGGCTGGACGACCTCACGCTGCACAACCAACTCATCCGGGCCTGCGTGCGGAGATTCGAAGGAACGGTGATCAAGAACCAGGGTGACGGGTTCATGCTGACATTCGGATCGGCGAGGCGGGCAGTTCAGGCGATGTCCGCCGCGCAGCAAGAGCTCGAAAACGGGCGCGTGCAGTTTCAGACCGGCAAGCTTCGCGTGCGTGTCGGCATGCACACCGGAGAGGTGCTCGTCGACGACGACGGCGACATCTTCGGCCACCATGTGCACGTTGCGGCACGAGTGGCCGGCCACGCCGCCGGTGGAGAAATCGTGGTCAGCTCGCTCACCCGCGCAATCCTCGAGTCGCGAGCCGATATCGCCTTCGGACCCGACCGGTCCGTTCACTTCAAGGGTGTCCCAGGTACGCACATCATCCACCCGGTCTTGTGGGCAGCACAGAAGTCCTCACCCGCACACCCGAACCCACCCTGAGTCCCAACACGCTCACGGTGCGGCCGATGTCGCAGCGGCAGCGCGGTTGACCCGGCGGAGCCACCACGCTCTGCCCTTGGCGGTGTTGGCTTCGTGCTGGATCTCCTCCAGCACTGCCCGGGCCGCGATGCCACAGTCTTGCGGAGGAACCCTCCACACCACGCCGTCGGTGAGTTTGGTGAATCCGGCGCGCCGCCAGGCCTTGCGAACCTTTTTCTGGGCATCGGGTCCGGGTCGAGGAACCGCGTAATCTGTGGAAACCCGCCCGGCCTTGTTGAGGTGGGTGACCAAGGCGCCAGGCTTGAGGAAGATCGCATCAACACGCAGAATCTCCGCCGCGAAGAACAACAGTGCAGGCCCGGCCCGGCGACCTCGCCAGTGTTTGTCGACCAGTCCGAGATCGGCGATCAAGTAGCTGGTGTTCATCCCTGGCGCGATGTCCCAGTCCTCCAACCAGAAACCGATACCTTCTGCTCCTAGCGCTGACCGAAAGAGGAAAAACCATCAGAGTGCCAACCTACCTGATTCTCCACCGAAAAATCTTTGCACGAC
>JANOEM010000655.1:0-9559 GCA_031413195.1 Actinomycetes bacterium | reverse complement strand
CCCACCGGGGCGAAGTGCGTGACGAGATCGATCATCAGGCGCGTGCCGTATCCGGTGGCGCCCTTCGCAAACCAGCCCTCGTCGCTGTCCATCTTCATCGTGCCCGCCATGTCGATGTGCGCCCACGGCACATCGGCCGTGAACTCCTCGAGGAACAGCGAGGCCGTGATCGTGCCGGCCATCGGTCCACCGATGTTGCGCAAGTCCGCAACCTGGCTGTCGAGCAGCTTGCGGTACTCCTTCGCGAGCGGCAACTGCCACGTCGGCTCGTCGGCCCGGTCGCCGGCGGCGCGAACCTGGTCGATCCATGACTGGTTGTTACCGAGGACACCTGCCATCTTGTCACCCAACGCACCGATCACCGCACCGGTGAGCGTGCAGATGTCGACGATCGCATCGGGCTTCGATTCGGAGGCGAGCGACAGCCCGTCAGCAAGGATCAACCGGCCCTCGGCGTCGGTGTTGTGGATCTCGACGGTCTTGCCATTGCGCATCGTCAACACGTCGCCGAGCTTGAGCGCGCTTCCGGACGGCATGTTGTCCGTGCACATCAAGTAGCCGGTGACTGCTGTCTTGCATCCGAGATCCCGCAATGCGCCCAGGGTTGCGAGCACCGCGGCCGCCCCGCTCATGTCCATCTTCATCGAGGCATGCGACGGATCGCTCGGCTTGAGGCTGATCCCACCCGAATCGTAGGTGACGCCCTTGCCGACAAGGATCACGTGCCCCTTGGGATTCTTCGGCGAATACGTGAGACGCACCATCCGAGGTGGTTCGGTGCTCCCCGCGTTGACACCGACGATCCCACCGCAACCCATTGCCTGCAACTGATCCTTGTTGAACACCTCGACGCCGATCCCGGATGCGCCGGCAACCTCGACCGCCTTGGCCGCAAGGATCCGCGCCGTCATGTATGCGGGCGGGGTGTTGGCGAGGTCGCGAGCGAGTGTCGCAGCAGCCGACGTGACCTGACCCCGAGCAGCACCAAGCGTCGCTTCGGCAGAACGCTTCGCTGAGACGATCAGGGCCAATGAGGAAGCCGGAGACTTGACTGCTTCGCTCTTGAGTCCGCCGTAGCGGTAGTTGGCAAGGTTCACGCCTTCGACGACTGCCTGTGCTGCGCGACCGGAATCGATGACGTCGAGATCGGCGAGCGTCGTCGCCAGCGCCGCCCGCTTGCCGGCAGCGCGAGCGAAAGACGCCGCCGCGTTGCGAAGCCCGTTCACGGTGAGTTCGTCCGGCTTGCCGATCCCGACAGCGATCAGGGCTGGGCCATCGGAGGAGGGGATGACCAGGGACTGTCCGGCCTTGCCTTCGAAACCGTTGCCGGCCAACGCCGAACGGCTGAGCCCGAGCGAGCGGGGCACGGCGCCCTCTGATGCCACCGGCACGCCGAGAGCATCAACGGCTTTCGGCGCGGAACGAGCGATAGCGACAGTGAGGCTCATCAGGACTCCAGGATTCGGCGGAACAGGTCGCGGCAACACTACGACGACCACGCCCACCGCCTTGTGTCCACACCGATTTCTCACGGATTGTCGTGGAGAAGGGGTCTACCTCGGCAAAACTACGACGATCCGAAGATGAGACGAACCGAACTACTAGGACTGGCGTAGGAATCATCATGACCGACCAAGACAACACAGCCGACAACTCACCGGACAGCACGAACATCGATGCCTCAGCCCCCATGCCGAGCGCCAAGCTGCCCAAGAAGGGAATGAAGACCTGGGTCAAGGTCCTGATCGGTGGCGTCGTCGTCGCGATCCTGGCGGTCACCGTCGGTCCTTTCGTCTACATCAACTTCATCAAAGACGATGCCCCGAAGAAGCTTTCGCTCGACGATGTCCCGCTCGGCACCGACTCGGCCACGACCGTCGCCCCGAACACGATCACCGAGGCCACCGAGGCCACAGAGGCCACCGAGGCCACAGAGACAACAGAGGCGGCCGCCGCGCCGACCACGTCCGGCGCGGACGCGGCGGAGGCCGGCGCCGACGGGTCGTACACCCTCACGCCCGACTCGCAGGCCGGCTATCGCGTCGTCGAGGTGCTGTTCGGCCAGGACACCGAGGGCGTCGGCAGGACCAACGCCGTCACCGGATCGATCACGATCGCCGGTACCCAGGTGACCGCCGCCGAGTTCACGGTCGATATGACCACCCTGCGTTCCGACCAGGACAACCGCGACCGCAAGTTCAAGGGCGCGATCATGAACACCGGCGAGTTCCCGACCGCGACATTCGTGATCACCGAACCGATCGAACTCGGCACGGTCCCTGATGAAGGCGAGGAGATCACTGCATCTGCAACGGGCGACCTCACGCTGCGCGGGGTCACCCAGCCCGTCACGCTCGAGGTCACGGCCAAGCGAAGCGGAACCTCGATCGCGATCGCCGGCTCGACAGATGTCGTCTTTTCGGATTACGGAATCGACAACCCGTCGGCCGGCGGCATCACAACCGAGGACAACGGCTTGATCGAGTTCCTGCTCGTCGCCGACAGGGCCTGACCGCGGACGGCGAACCGCTGACGGCGCTCACGAGGCGACCTGGTTGCGTTCCCACGCGGCCGACAGGGCGGCGTACTTGCCACCCAAGGCAACGAGTTGCTCGTGGTTGCCCAACTCCAGCAGGCCGCCGGCGTCAACGACTGCGATTCGGTCTGCGCGACGCACGGTCGACAACCGGTGAGCGACCACGATGACAGTGCGATCCGACATCAGCGACTCCAGCGCGTGTTCGACCTCGGCCTCGGTCCCCGGGTCGAGGTTCGAGGTCGCCTCGTCCAACACCAACACCGCCGGGTCCACCAGCGCCGCTCGGGCGAGCGCGATCAGCTGTCGTTCGCCGGCCGACAACCTCGAGCCTCGCTCACGGACCTCGGTGTCGAGACCATCGGGGAACGCCATGAAATGATCGAGCACGCCAATGGCCGTGAGTGATCGGCGGATCTCGTCGTCGGTGGCCGAGGGTCTCGCAACGCTGAGGTTGTCGCGGATCGTGCCACTGAACAAGAACCCCTCCTGTGGCACCACGACAACGCGGTCGCGAAGCGACGACATCGTGGCCAACCGAAGGTCGACTCCGCCGAAGGAAACCGTGCCTTCGGTCGGGTCGTAGAGCCGGGCCATCAACTTCGCGAGTGTGCTCTTGCCGGCGCCGGTCGGTCCGACCAGGGCGAGCCGTTCGCCGATTGCGACGGTCAGCGTCACATCAGCGAGGACCACGCGGCCGGGCACGTACTCGAATCCGACTCCCCGGACCGCCAACTCCCCCACCACCGGCAGTTCGACCGCGTTCGGCGCTTCGTCGACATCGGGCACGGTGTCGAGGATGCCGTACAGCTTCTGCAACGACGCTCCTGCCGACTGCACGGTGTTGTAGAGCTGCGAGAGTTGCTGCACCGGTTCGAACAGGCTGCCGAGGAGCAAGATGAACGCGGTGACGACGCCAAGGCTGACCGATCCTCGGTGGACCAGCCATCCGCCGACCCCGATCATGCCGGCGGTCGCGACGATCCCACAGAACTCCACCAATCCGAAGTACCACATCGAAACTTTGATGCTGTCCATGTGGCTCTCGAACAAGGCCCGGTTGGTGCGGCCGAATCGGCGTGATTGTTCGTCCTCTCTGGCAAAGGCCTGGACCACCCGAACCCCGCTGATCCCCTCCTGCAGTGCGCTCAGGTTGTTGCCCACCCGTTCGCGCACCGTGAGGTAGACCCGATTCGAGTCGCGTTGGAACCGGATCGACGCGACGACGATGATCGGGAACACGACCAGTGCCAGCAGGGTGAGCTGCCAGCTCAGGACGAACAACACGCCGAGGGCCATCACCACCAACAGCCCGGCCGAGATGAACTGCAGCAGCCCGAACTGGATCAGCTCGGCCATCGATTCGACGTCTGCCGTCATCCGTGACACCAGAACACCCGTCTTCTCCCGGTCGAAGAAGGCGAGCGATTGCCGCTGGAGATGGTCGAACACTCTGATCCGGAGGTCGCGAAGGAAACCCTCGCCGGCACGATTGATGTAGACGAACTGCAGCCGGGCAATGAAGTAGGCGCAGATCGTCACGAGGACGTAACCGGCGACTGCAAGGTTCAGGGCTGCGGCGTTACCGGCCGAGATGCCGTGATCGATTCCGACGCTGATCAGCACCGGTCCGGCCAACGATGTTGCGGTCCAGATCGTCACGAGAACGAGTGCGGTTCGAATCGTCCGGTGATACGGCTTGGCGAAGTGCCATGACCTGCGGATCACCCGCCGGGTTGCATCGCGGTCGAGCCGATCCTCCTCGGCGACGGCGTTCATCGACCACACGTCAGCTCCCCCCGCTCGGCTCGTGCAGCGGCGAGTCGACGACGAGGTCCTCGGTCGCCTCCTCGCCGGAGAATTGTTCGGAGAAGTGGTCGAAGAGGTACGCGGGGGTTTGATCCGTTACGCCTGATTTCGGTACAAGGGGTTCGCCGAGAACTCCTTCGTTCGCCACCCACGATGCAAGTACCTCGCGGTAGCCGGGACTCGCAGCGAGCAATTCATCATGCGTGCCCTGCGCCGCGACGCGACCGTTGGCCAGGTACAGGACTGTGTCAGCGAGTGCGATCGTTCCCGGGCGGTGGGCGATGACGATCGTCGTGCGGTCACGCATCACCGTTGCCATGGCGTCGCGGATCTCGTGTTCCTTCGACGGGTCGACGGCCGATGTCGCGTCGTCAAGGACGAGCACACGGGGGTTAGCGAGAATCGCCCTGGCAATTGCGATCCGTTGCCGTTGCCCGCCGCTGAGTGAGAAGCCTCGTTCGCCGAGCATCGTGTCGTAACCATCGGGGAGTTCGGCGACGAAGTCGTCTGCCCCTGCCAGCTTTGCCGCTGCCACGATCCGTTCGAGGCTTGCGGTGGGTTCGGCGAACGCGATGTTCGCCGCGACGCTGTCCTGGAACAGCAGGGTGTCTTCGAAGACGACACCAACGGCACGGCGCAGTTCGTGGAGGCGCAATGACCGAAGGTCACGACCATCGAGTTGAATCTCTCCGGCTTGGACGTCGTAGAAACGCAGGAGCAGTCGGGTGATCGTGGACTTGCCACTGCCGGTGGCGCCGACGATGGCCACTGACGAGCCGGCAGGGATCGTGACGTCGAAACCGTCCAGGACGGGCTGGTCCGAGTCGTAACCGAATCGCACTCCTCGAAAGGCCAATGATCCAACGGGTTTCCCTCCAGGAGCCAGCAATGCGGCGGCGTCATCGGGGTCCGTCACCTGCGAAGGGGTGGACAGCACCTGGTCCACCCGCTGCAACGCAACAGCAGCGCGTTGGCCCATTGCGAGGGTCATCCCGATCGTGCGCATCGGCCAGATCAGGAGCAGGACGCTCGCGTTGAACTGGATCAACTGCCCGACCGTCATGTCGCCGTTCAGGACCCGATGTCCACCGACTGCCAGCACAGCGATCAAGCCGAGCGACGGCAACAGGTCGATCGCAGGAAGGAACCGGCTGCGGACTCGAGCAGCGCCGAGCGACACAGCACGAATCTGGTCGGCCTCATTGGCGAGCTTTGCCGCCTGGACACCCTCCGCGCCGAAGCCCTTCACGACGCGGATACCCGACACCGATTCTTCGACCACGGTCGCAAGAGCGGCCTGTCGGGCCTGGACGGCCATGACAGCGGGATGGATCCGGCTGCTGAAACGTCTTGCCGAGACGTTCACCAAAGGCAGCGGTGCAAGGGCGATCACCGCGAGCAACGGGTCGCTGATCGAGAGCAACACCACGATCGCGAGGAGTTGGAAGAGGTTGCTGATCGTGAGTGGGATCATCACGACGAACGACTGCACCTGCTGCAGATCGCTCGACGCCCTGCTCATCAACTGACCGGTCTGGGCATGATCGTGAAAGCCCACGTGAAGCCGAAGGATGTGGTTGAACAGCCGTTCGCGAAGCAGGGACTCGGTCGTCCGGCTCTCCCGAAAGGCGATCCACCGGCGCCACCCGGTGAGTATTCCAGCCACTAACCCGACCGCAGCGATGATCAGGGCCCACTTCAGCAACGGTTCGTCACCGATGATGCTGCGATCGATCGCATTCCTGATCAGGCTCGGGATGGACACCTTCGCGGCGGCCCAGAAGACGCCGACGATCACGCCGGCGATGAGCCCCTTCCTCCGCTCGGCGAGCACCCCGGTGAGCAACCTCCACGGCGTCTTGTCACGCTCCGCCGCAGATGGCTGATCGGGTTCGGGCGGCTTCACCACCCGTTCAACCACCGTGCTCATCCGCTCCCCGAGTCTCGTCCGTGGACAAACCCTAATGCGCTCGATCAGGTGATCTAGGGTTCGGTTGTGGGCCTCTTGTCATGGATCATCGTCGGGGCGATCGCGGGTCTGATTGCACGATGGATCGTCAAGGACGATCGCAGTGGTTGCCTGTACACGATCATCGTCGGCATCATCGGAGCGCTCCTCGGTGGCGCCTTGATGAACGCAACCGGTCGCAAGGGCGTGATCGAGTTCGAATTCCGCTCGATCCTGGTCGCGGCCATCGGCGCCGTTCTCCTGTTGCTGATCCTCCAAGCGCTCCGAGGTCGATCCGCGCGCTGACTGCTGATCAAGGCCCGTCGCCGAGCCGACGCTTCGCCCGGAGCGCCGCCAGGGTCCTACGATCCACCGCATGGCAGATGTCTCAGCGGAGCAAGTACGGGCCGAAGTCACCGAATGGGTGTCCGAGGCGTGGGACCCAACGATCACCGTCGCCGAGTGGTGGAAGCGACTGGCTGCCAACGGGTACGCGTCGCCGATGCTGCCGGCGGCGGCCGGGGGGCGGGGGTACCCACGGCACCTCGCAGTGCTCGTCAGCAACGTGCTCGGCGAGCACCACGTCGTCGGCCCACCGAGCGGGCTCGGGCTGATGCTCGCGGCGCCCACGATCGCCGTCCACGGATCCGCCGAACAACAGGCCGAGTACATCCCGGCGATCCTCGACGGGACGAACGCGTGGTGTCAGCTGTTCAGCGAACCGGGGGCGGGTTCGGATCTCGCTGGGCTCGGAACCAAGGCCGAACTCGACGGGGACGAGTACGTGATCACCGGTCAGAAGGTTTGGACCAGCGGCGGCCAACTCGCCAACTGGGGCATGCTGATCGCGCGCACGAACCCCGACGCTCCCAAGCACCAAGGGATCTCCTATTTCGCATTCCAGATGGATCAACCCGGCGTCGAAGTGCGGCCGTTGCGGGAGATGACCGGGCGAGCCATGTTCAACGAAGTCTTCATCGACGAAGCTCGCGTCCCGGCGGCAAACCTGATCGGCGGCCTGAACAATGGCTGGGCGGTCGCGAACACGACCCTGATGGTCGAGCGGGCCAGCCTCGGCAGCGGCGGCGGTGGCGGTGGAGGACTCGGCGTGGCATTGCCCGGCCCGATCGCACGCCACCTCGATCGACCTGTTGGCGACTTCGCCAAGAGTCGCTCGGCGGCGGCAACCGGAACCGTCGGTGGCGGGACGCACACGCTGTTCACCGCCCTCGCCCGCAAACTCGGCCGACTCGGCGATTCGTCGGTTCGTCAAGGCCTGGCCGAACTCCACACCCTGAGCGAGGTCGGCAAGTGGAACCTGATGCGTGCCCGCAGCGGTCAGGGCAGCACCGGAGTCGAAGGCAACCTCGCCAAGCTGCTCGCCACGCACAACCTGCGCAGATCACGCGAGATCGGAAATCACATCATCGGAGCAGACGGAATGCTGTGGGGCCCCAACTCGTTGTCCGAGGGTGCGATCCAAGAACTGACCGTGTTTTCCCCAGGCCCTGCCATCTACGGCGGAACCGACCAGATCCAGAAGAACATCGTCAGCGAACGGGGTCTCGGCCTGCCGAAAGAACCCGGTGACTTTCGGACCACGCGGTATCGCGACCTACCCAAGAACGGCTGATCCGGTCAGCCCGCGAGGAGTTCGCTGACCCGGCCTTTCGGGCGGCCGATGATTGCCTTGTCGGCTGACACGACCAGGGGGCGCTGCAGCAAGGCCTTGTGACGACCAAGGACCTCGATCACCTGATCAGCGGTTGCGACATCGGCATCGGTGAGTCCGAGCTTCGCGAAGTTGGAGTCACGACGCACAAGATCTGTCACCGGGTCCTCGAGCTTGGCGATGATCGTGCGCAGCGTTGCGGCGTCCGGCGGGTTCTTCATGTACAAGACGACCTCGGTGTCGGCACCGAGTTGTTCGGCAATGCGCACGGCATTGGTCGACGAGTTTCAATTCGGGTTGTGGTAGATGGTGATCGCGGCCATGGCCGAACCCTACAACCACCACTGTGTCTGACCCCTTCCGTATGGTGCACCGCAACGGTCTTCCCCTGTCGTAATCGTCCATCGCAGTTCGGGGGAACCCATGTCCACTTCGTCCCATCGCACGCCGCGCGCACACCTTGACCCGATCCGTTGTGCTGCCGACGCAATGAGTGTCTTCTCTCTCCAAATCCTGAGGCCGATGTCGCCCGAGACGTTGGTGATGTTCGTCGACACGTCGGGCTGCGGCTTCAGCCTGGTCTCGGTCAGCGGCACCGAAGATCCGCTTGCCGTCATCGATGTCGCCGAGACGTTGGCGATGGTCGCGGGTGAGGCGCCCGATATCGCTGGCTTCGTGATCGCCTCGGTCCGCCCGGGCGGTGGCCTGCTCCTCGACGACGACGAAATCTGGTTCGAGATCGACCTGGTCGTCGAAGAATTCGGGCTGATCCTGTACGACTGGCTCGTCATCGGCATTCACGGAACGCTCAGTGTTCCCCGCGAGTTCGGTCTGCCGACTCGATGGCCGATGGGCGCGCCTGACGCCGCGACGCGCGGCCAATGAGGTCGCGACACGCGGCCGATGAGGCCGCAATCGGCATCATCCGGCTCGTGCCCGCCGCTCGGCCGGGGTCAGACGCAACCCAGCCGCGCGCAGCCGGTGCAGCAGTTCGCGACTGCCGACCTCAATCGCACCTGCGGTCACGATTTCCGGCCTGAACTCCTCCGGGACGTCGTAGTGATCGCCCTGGAATCCGCGCAGCGGGATATCGAGTCGACCAGCGAAGTCGTGCAATTCTTCGATGCTCTCGTCACTGATCAGATGACACCATCTCCGTCCCTGCCAGTGCCAGAGGGGGTCATCGACGAGAATCGTCACGGTGCTCGGCGCGGCCGCGACGACTGCGCCATCGACCTATCCACTCAGTTCGAGCGATACACCCGCGCGCTGCGCTGAGTGCGGACAGGCACTGGCGTGAGTTCGCAGACCCGCCGCTTCGCTGCGGCAGCGGTTGCAGCAAGAGCAACGCAGGCTGCAACGAGCGAGGCGGCAAAGGCGAGGATCACAGAGTCGACTCTACGCCTCGGCGGCGTGCGATGCCATGACTCAGCCGAGACTTTTCTGGCTCAATGCGCACAGCCGCAGGACGACCCGCACCCACCACCCGAAACCGGTACTGATGAGGACGACGAAGCGGACGACGAAGCGGACGAAGAAGAGGACGAAGAAGCGGCGCCGCTGGCTCCGACGCTTGCGAACACCGATAGCAAGC
>JANOEM010000654.1:0-2320 GCA_031413195.1 Actinomycetes bacterium | reverse complement strand
CCCTCAAGTCTGCGTACCGACTCCGGAGCATCTCGGCTGCCGCGTGTAGGGTCTCGGCGCTGACGTCGAGCGGGGTGAACGATTCGATCGTCCCATGAGCAACGAACGCGTCGAGCAACGTTCGTGTCTTGTCGCTCGTGCCGGAGCCGAGTTCGATCACCGTTGTCGCACCGGTCCGTTCGGCAATCGTCGTCGAGTGCGTGGCCAGGATCTGACGCTCAGCCTCGGTCTGGTAGTACTCGGGCAGCCGTGTGATCTGATCGAACAGCTGGCTGCCACGATCGTCGTACAGCCATCGAGGGGGGACTCGACGGGGCCGAGCGCCCAAGCTTCGACGGAGTTCGGCGTGAGCGCCCAATTGCGTTGTCTGACCGGTGAGGTTGTCGGGGGAGTTCATCAGGTTCCTTTGTTCACAGTGGGAGGCTGATTCGATGGCGTTCGCGGCCAGGCCGTGTCATGTCGGTCGATCGGTGGCGAGGCGCACGCCAGACGCGTGCCATCGCGTGTGCGGATGGAAGAAGTTGCGGTACGTCGCTCGGGTGTGACCGGGCGGGGTCAACACACAGCCGCCGCGCACGACCTGCTGGCCCGACATGAACTTGCCGTTGTATTCGCCGATTGCACCGTCGGCGGTCCGGAATCCCGGGTACGGCTGATAGGCGGACGAGGTCCACTCCCAGCAGTCGCCGAACAGTTGTCGAAGCTGCCCGGTCGACGCTCCAGCCGAGCGTGGATGAAAGGCGAAGGCGTCGTCACCGGTGAGCGCATCCGCGCACAGGAAGTTGCCGGCGACGGGTACGTTGCGCGCCGCGTGTTCCCACTCGAATTCGGTCGGGAGCCGTGCTCCAGCCCAGGTGGCGAATGCATCAGCCTCGTAGTGCGAGATGTGGACAACTGGCTCGAACGGATCCAACGGCCGAACACCCGTCAGGGTGTGCAGCAACCAGCGCTCCGGATGCTCGGGGTCTCGACGCCAGTACTCGGGCGCGGTCCATTGCTCGGCTTGCGCTCGATACCACCCGTCGGACTTCCACAGCTCGGGGCGCAGGTAGCCCCCGTCAGCCATGAAAGCCTCCCACTCGATCGTCGTCACCAACCGGTCGGCCAACGCATAGTCGTAGAGGCGCACTTCGTGTCGCGGTGACTCGTTGTCCCAACTGAACCGCTCGGCAGTCGGGTCCACTCCGATCTCGGTGCAACCGCCGTCGAACTCGATCCATCCCAGCGGCCCCGGGTCGAGCGCTAGGGCGACCTGACGGTCGACGTAGGCCGGGCCAATCGCCGGATTCATGGACAGTGCGTGCTTGATGTCCATGAGGAGCAGCTCCTGGTGCTGCTCCTCATGATGGGTGCCGAGGAGAACGATCTCCATGACGCGTCGTGCCTCGGCCGGCTCGACCTCCGACAGGTTCGTGAGCAGCCCGACAACTTCGGCGTCCACCAATGAGCGGTACTCGGCAACTTCCGTGATCGTTGGCCGGGTCACCAGCCCACGGTTGGGTCGTGGATGTCGAGCGCCGACTGCGTCGTAGTAGCTGTTGTACAGAAAGCGGAACTCGGGTCGATCCCACATGCGACCGCTGGTGCCGTCGACACCGAGGACGAACTCGGCGAAGAACCACGTCGTATGCGCGCGGTGCCATTTGGTCGGGCTGCTGTCCGCCATCGACTGGACCATCTGGTCTTCCGCCGACAACGGCGCAGCGAGGCGCTCAGTCCGCGCTCGCACATCCTCGAATCGCTCGCGCAGTGCGCTGACCTGATCGATATCGACGCCTGAGCGAACGGGGTGGGGCACGGGAGTCCTTGTGGTGTGAGCAGTGGCAGGGGCGTTTGCGTCAAACGCCTGTGACCCATACAGACGACCAAACGTCCGAATCGTTACAGAATTTGTCGAAGTACCGACCGGGCGGAGATCTGTAACAGATGCCACGGCCGCAGGACTGCTCCGTGAACCAATTCGAACGTCGACCGACCGGTCTATTGTCGACCGGTTCGTCGGCCCCGAACTCACCCACGAGGAGCGAATAATGAGATTCCGATCGCCAGCCCCGCCCCCAGCCCCCGAACACTGTCTGCCGGGTCGAGCGGACCCGATGCGGGTCGTTGCGGTCCATGAAGTCAACGGCAATCCGCTGGTCGGGCCGTGGCCCGACGGCCTCGACACGCTGGTGGTCGGTATGGGTTGTTTCTGGGGCGCTGAGCGATTGTTCTGGCAGCTCGACGGGGTTTACAGCACGGCGGTCGGATACGCCGGAGGCACGACGCCCAATCCAACCTATGAAGAAACATGCACTTCCCAGACGGGACACACCGAAGC
>JANOEM010000653.1:0-4333 GCA_031413195.1 Actinomycetes bacterium | reverse complement strand
CGGGGCACCAGAGCCATGTTGATCTCGCTCACGTTGCGCTTGAAGCCCTTGCCGCCGACCATCACGCGGACCGCGCCGGTGGCGGTCTCGAGCGACACGATCGCCGCGTCGAACCCCGCCACCGTGTCCGGCAGTGCATCTCGGGCGTCCTCGGCCTTGACCTGCAGAACGGGATCGATCGTCGTATGAATTCGCAGCCCACCGCGCAAGAGGATGCTTCGCCGTTCTTGCTCGTCCTGGCCGAGGATGTCCGACTTGTCGAGCAGGTAGTCCTGCAGCGCCTCGGTGAAATAGGTCGGTTCGGTGACTCGACCGGGGATGACCTGGGGCACCTCTGGGATCGGCCACGTGTCAAGCAGACTGTCCCGCTCAGGCGCGGAGATCATCGTTTCGTCGACCAAACGCTCGAGCACTTGCTCGAACCGGGCACGAGCACGCTCGGGCTTGCGGAACGGGTCGTACCCCGACGGTGAACGAATCAGGCCGGCCAGGAACGTGCCCTGAACGAGTGTCAGTTCCGCGACCGTCTCCCCGAAGTACGTCTCGGCCGCAGCGGCCAGCCCGTAGGAGTTGTTCCCGAGGAAGATCGTGTTCAGGTACCTCTCGAGGATGTCGTCCTTGGACATCACCTTCTCGAGCATGAGCGCGTAGTGCACTTGGAGCAGCTTGTAACGCCCGTCGCGAGGCAGGCCGGCAAGGAACTCGTTCTTGGCCACCTGCTGGGTGATGGTCGATGCCCCTTGGCGGTTGGCTCCCGATGAGAAGTTGGACAGCGTGGCACGGATCAAGCTGCGAACGTTGACGCCGTCGTGACCGTAGAAGTCCTTGTCCTCGACCGCAAGGACCGCCTGGACCACTTCTGCCGGCACTTGGTCCAGCGTGAACGGTTGGATGTTCTCCTTTTCGAAGATCGCTATCTCAGCGCCACTACGGTCATAGACGTAGCTGCGCTGGGCGAGAGGCTCGAACGGCGGAAGCACCGTCGGGAGTTCGTCGTGGGAGTTCGCCACCCCCCACAATCGTGGAGCGATAGCGACGGTGATGCCCGTGACGAGAAGCGCACCAGCCAAGACCACACCGGCCAAACGAAAGATCCAGGTCACACGACGCACAGCTTGTTCAGGTTAGTGCCGTTCCGTTCGCCCAGCCGGTCACGCGTTGGCTCACACGGAGCCTGAGCGATCGGCAGCCCGGAATCGGCTCCTCGCAGCGGTGGACGGACTGGCATTAGGGTTTCGGCCGATGACCAAACAGCGACCGTTCCGCTTCGGCGTTCAAGCATCTGACGCAGCAACCCGTGACGACTGGATCTCGCTCGCTCGGCGGGTCGAGGCAAACGGCTACGACGTGTTGACGATGCCCGACCACTTCGGCCCCCAACTCGCGCCGGTGCCTGCGCTGATGACCATCGCAAATGCAACCACCAAGCTGCGGGTCGGAGCGCTGGTCTGGGACAACGATTACAAGCACCCGCTGGTACTGGCGAAGGAACTCGCAACGATGGACCTCTTGTCCGACGGCCGCCTCGAGATCGGCCTCGGCGCGGGATGGATGATCAGCGACTACGACGAATCCGGTATTCCGTACGATTCGCCCAAGGTGCGGATCGACCGCTTTGTCGAAGGCCTCGCTGTGATCAAAGGCTGCCTCGGAGCCGGCCCGTTTTCTCATTCCGGATCGCATTACACGATCAACAATCACAACGGTCTGCCCAAGCCAGTTCAGAGGCCCGGCCCACCGATTCTCATCGGCGGTGGCGGCAAGCGTGTTCTCGGCATCGCAGCACGAGAGGCAGACATCATCGGCATCAATGCCACCATGACCGACGGCGTCGGTGGCGCGGACGCGTTCTCCACCATGTCCGCAGAGGCAATTGACGACAAGGTCACCATCGTTCGGGAATCGGCGGGCGGCCGGATCGGTGCAATCGAGATGAATGTTCGCGCGTTCATGGTCAAGGTCACGAATGACCGCATCAAGGCCATGGACGCCTTTTCGGGAGCGATGAGCCTCCCTCGTTCATTCATGGAGGAGTCGCCGTTCGCGCTGATCGGCACGACGGAACAGATCATCGAGGATCTCGTCGCCCGACGCGAGAAGTGGGGCTTCAGCTACATCATCGTCGGCGTGAACGATGTCGAGCCATTCGCCCCTGTCGTAGCCGCGTTGGCAGGAACCTGACGATGACGTCGGGCAGTCCGACCATCGTTCTCTGCGGCGCAGGCATGATCGCCGGCGCACACGCTGCCGCCGCAGCGTTGCTGCAGATGCCGATCATCGGTGTCGCCTCGCGGTCTGCCGAACGCACCACTGAACAGGCCGAGCGGCTCGGCACGGCAGCGCTTTCATACGAAGATCTCCCCGCCGGCGGCGACATCGTCGTGATCTCGACTCCGCCGCAGTGTCATGCTGCCCATACCATCGCGATGCTGCGCACCGGAGCGGCGGTCGTGGTGGAGAAGCCGCTGTGCACCACTCTCGATGACGCCGACGCGATGCTGGCCGCTGCCGCTGCGAGTGCTCAGCGCGTGCTCTACGCCGAGAACCTGGCGTACGCGCCGATGGTCGCAAAGCTGTTGGCGATGACCCCGGCGATGGGCCCGCTCAACAGTCTCGAGGTCCGGACCCTGCAAACACTGCCCACGTGGGGCGAGTTCACGAGCGACGAGTGGGGTGGCGGCGCGCTGTTCGACCTCGGCGTGCATCCGCTTGCACTTGCTGTTCTTGTCGCCGGCGCCTCCCGCGCGGGCCCGGTTGTGTCGGTCAGCGCCACGATGCGCGGCGGCGAGGGGCACAACAGCGACGAACACGCCGAGGTCGAGCTCAAGTTCGGGAGCGGCCTCATCGGCCATGTGGTGTCCAGCTGGCAGGCCATCGAAGGCCAGACCTGGGATATCCAGGTGAGCAGCGCTTCGTCCGTGCTCCGCGGTGACTTCTGGCCGAGTCCGTCGCTCGAGCACAACGGCGATGCCGTACGGCTGCCGGCGGGCACTCCTCCCCTGCCTTTGATCGAGGAGCTCGGCTACGCCGGTCAGTTGCGATCGTTCCGAGACGATCTTGCGTCCGGCACGACGCCGTTCATGGACGTCGCCTTCGGACGACTGATCCTCGACATCGTCTGCGCCGCCTACCAGTCGGCGGGACGCGGTGGTGCTCCGGAGTCAGTGCCATTCAGAGGCGACAGGTCCCGCACCCCGCTCCAGCTCTGGCACGCCGGTTCAACCTGACCGGCCCCGATACGAGTACCTGACGACGAGTACCTGACGACGAATACTTGACGACGAGTACTTGACTACGAATACTTGACAGTGCCGAAGATCTCGCGGACCATCGGCTCGAAGTGCTCGAGCGGATAGGTCTCGGCGTTCGGATCAAACGCGATCTGGTCCCACTCGTCGGTGAACTGGGCGGTCAGGTCGTAGGCCGGGTGCCCGACGTATGCGTCGCGCTTGTTCGCGTCGACGCCGAAGTAATGGTAGTAGTGCTTGCCCTGGAAGTCCTGATGGACCTGCAGCATCCACGACACGTCGGGACGCACGTATGGGCGGAGCATCTCGGCGGCAATCGCTCCATGGTTTGGAACGCTGACCGCCTTGCCGACATCGTGACAGAGCGAGGCAACGATCACCTCGGTATCGGCTCCCGCCTTCTCGGCGAGTGTTGCGGTCTGTAGGCAGTGGGTGAGTTGGTCAGTCGCAAATCCGTCGGTGACCGACGACAACGATCGAAGCATCGCCAAGATGTTGTCGGCGACCCGACCCTGATTGGCAGAGGTTTGACGTCCGATTTCGGCCCATTCCTCTGCGGTTGACTCATCCATTCGGGTGAAGGTGGCGTTGGACATGTGCACATTGTGCCACGGCGTGCGCGTACGATTCGCGTCATGCCGATCACCGCTGACAAGTACGTCTCGTTCACCACCTTTCGCAAGTCCGGCGAAGCAGTTGCGAGCCCGGTTTGGATCGCTCCCCTGCCTGACGGGCGGGCCGGGTTCACGACCGACGCCGACTCGGGCAAGGTCAAGAGGCTGCGCAACAACCCAAAGGTCACGCTGCAGGCCTGCACCATGCGAGGCGCGATCATCGAAGGCTCGCCGATCGTCGAGGCAACCGCCGAAGCCGTCTCCGCTGCCCAATACGACACTGTCCGGGCCGCGATCCGGTCGAAGTACGGCCTGATCGCCGCCCTGATTGGCGTCCCCCAGAAGATCGTCGCGTTGTTCGGCAAGAAGTCTGACAACTGTGCGGTCGTGGTTACTCTCCCCGAGCCCTGAAGTTGGGCGATCGTTTCCGCTGAGACCCAGCGGCCATGCGCCGACATTCGCGGCCAGCGC
>JANOEM010000652.1:0-6724 GCA_031413195.1 Actinomycetes bacterium | reverse complement strand
CAACCACGCAGCTGGCGTTTCGAGATTTTCACCGACGTGGCTTGATCCCGTGTGAAAGCGCCTCGCTGACCTGTCGCGATCGCCGAAATTCGGCGGTTGCCTTCAGGCATGGTGGCAGTGAATCGGCATCTTCGGGCGCTTACAACCACCAGCGCCTCTTCCGACATTCATGTCACCGCAAGCTACGAAAACCGATCGCTTGTGGTGACATGAACGTGATTTGGACGGGAGCGGGGCGTGGGACGGGAGCGGGGCGCGGGTGTGGGTTTCGCGCGCCGTGGTACCTTGCGAACACCCACCGTGGGTTATCCCTGCACGGCTGAAAAGGGCTGCAATGACACCTTCACCAACGGAAATCGAACTGCTCCGAGCCGAACTGGCTGAGTTGCGCAAGGAGGTCGCCTCAATGCAGGCGCACCGTTCCGGGCTGACGTCCGATTCGAACAAGATCCTCGATCGATCTACGGACTGCGACCACGACGCCGAGGAGTCGGCTGAGCCCGACAGCAACCGGCGCGGGTTCCTGCGTCTCGCGGGCGCTGCGGCAGTCGGTGCCACGGCGGCGGTTGTCGTCGGGTCGAGTCAGCCCGCTGCTGCAGCCACCGATGGTTTCGTCGTCATCGGAAGACAGAACTCCTCGAGCACTCTCAATGACACGACTCAACTGACATCGATCAGCTTGACGGCCCTCGACGATCAAACGTTCCGTGTCGACAACTACTCCGACAACCCTGTGACGCTGCCGGTCAACCACCGGATCGCCGTAGCGGCGACCGTCGCCGGTAAGGACGGCCTCGCGACGGACACCACTCGCACGGCTGTATACGGGCGCACAGCGCCCCCCAGCACGCTCGGTGGGCAGGGGGTGTTCGGATCTACGGGCGGCCCGGACAATGAATTCGCTGCAGTTTCCTCGTTCGGGGTCGTGGGCACCGGCGGCGTCGGCGGCTACGGCGTGTTCGGCTACTGCGACAAGGAATCCCCCACTGCTACCGGCGTGCTCGGTCGAGCAGACGCCGGCTACGGAGTCGTTGCCGCGAGTGTCACCGGTGTCTCCTTGCTCGTGCGAAACGGCGGCCGGCTGCAGCAGTCGCTCCGGACAGCCGCCGGGGCGCCCTCAGTGGGTGCGTTCACGATCGGTGAGATGATCCGCGATGTTGGCGGCGACATGTACATCTGCACCGTCACGGGCACCCCCGGCACATGGCGCAAAGTCACGGCCCAGCACCCCGAGTACGCCAATGCGGGCGGGTCGATCAACCTGCTCGCCCGGCCGATTCGCTTGATCGATTCACGCGGCACTGCGGGTGTCCCGATCAACAACGGTTCGGTCCGGTTCAGCCCAGGGGTCCCTCTCGTCGCACAGATCACCGGCACGGTGGCCGACGGCCTGCAGGTGCCGGCCGGCGCAAGGGGCATCCTCGGCAACCTCACCGCAACCGGTGCGACCGGCGACGGCTTTGCCCTGGTGTGGGCCAACGGGCAACCCCAGCCGGCGACATCGAACATGAACTACAGCCTCGCCTCGGCCAACCCGGCGATCGCGAACTATTTCATCTCAGCGATCGACTCGACCGGCAAGATGAAGGTGCAATGCGCCGGCAACGCGACCCACCTGCTGGTCGACGTGTTCGGGTTCGTGTTCTGATGACCGATCTATCCCTGGTCCAGGCAGCGATAACGCCCGACGAACCGTCGACAACGGGCGAGTGGCTCGAGCAGTCAGCCGCTCCGCAAGCCCCTGTGGGTGGGCTACGCATCGAGGCGACACCGACAGGGGCAGCATTGACTGGCGTCGGCGAGAGCACGCTGGCTGCGCCACAAGCCCCTGGGGCAGAAGGCGACCCGAGCACACCCTGATTCCGCGCCGCGGATCGCGGGAGCTACGGCAAGGTCTTCGACATGCAGACGCTGAACGGCTTGCCAGCGTAGTCACCCCAGCAGTCGCAGTAGCCATAACCCGCACGTTCGTAGCGGAAGGCCGCTCCATGCCGGCCCGGCCCGGTCTCCAACTGCATGGTCGCAACGCCGAGCGCGGCCGCCCGCTGTTCCAACTCAGCCAGCACCGCCGCACCGATCTTGAGTCCGCGAGCGGTAGGAATCGTGTACATCCGCTTGATCTCGGCGGACCGACGGCCTGCTGGTTCGGTCGGCGTCAAAACCCGAAACGCTCCGCACGCCACGGGTTCTGCATCGAGACTCGCAATCAAGAACACGCCGTTGTCTCCGGCGACCTCGGCCGGGTCGAGGCGGAAGTGGTTGCTGCCTGGTTCGGGGTAGCGCTCGTCGAGTTCGGCGTTGAGTTGCGCGATCAACGAGAGCGCATCGACGGCATCGACGGCATCGACGGCATCGAGCAGTGCCCGACGGATCGAGAACTGCTGGAGCGGCCGGGTGACGCTGAACGCGTAGGGCGACGGTCCGTGTTCGGTGAGGAACTCGAGCCTGGCCATCGCCTCGTCGATCGTCGGGCGCTGGCCCTCGTCGACCCAGAAGGCGACCACTTGCGGAACGCCCATCGGCGTGAACCACTCCGTCCGTCGCCGCAGGAACGGTGTGTGCGCGCTGCGGAACACGAAGTCTGTCAACGACTGCGGGGTCTCCCACACGGAGAGGTTGACGATGACGTCGGGATCGGGGTTCGCGCGCAGATCGGTCGCGTCGTTGCCCTCACCCTGGAGCCGCCACACGAAGCCGGGCGAGCGCTCGGCGAGAGCGTTGATCGGTTCGAGGGCCTCGACGAAGTCGGCCGTAGCGGGATGATCGATCGGTTGGGTCAGTCGGGCGATGTTCAACTGCACGAGATGCACCTGATGATCATGCCCGACCGGCGAAATTGCGGCGAACACTGGGCCCAGCCGAGACGATCCCGAGAGGACCACTTGCGCCAGTAACGTGGTCGGATGTTCGCAATCCTGGACAACGTGTTCAACAGGCTCGAGGAAGTCTCGAACTCGCCGTGGTTCTACGCGATCATCTTCGTCGTTGCCATGCTCGATTCGGTGATCCCGGTCGTCCCCAGCGAATCAGTCGTCATCCTCGGCGGAATCGCTGCAGCGCAGGGGGATCTGAACGTCGGCTTCGTCATCGCCGCCGGCGCACTCGGAGCGCTCATCGGCGACAACCTCGCGTACGGTATCGGCCATCGCTTCAGTGGCCCGATCCAGCGCTGGTACAACAGCAAACCAAAGAGAGCCAAGAAACTCTCATGGGCATCGCGTCAATTGGAGACGAGGGGCGGATCGTTACTGCTGACGGCACGTTTCATCCCGGGCGGGCGCACGGCGATCACGTTGACCAGTGGAGTCACCCGCCAGCACCGGCTGCGGTTCGTATTCTTCGTCGCGATCGCCTGTGCGATCTGGGCTTCGTACGGAGCGGGGCTTGGATACTTCTTCGGGAATCGGTTCAAGGACAACCACACCACGGCTTTCCTGATCGCGTTCGCAACCTCGATCGCGTTCACGTTCCTGATCGAGATCATCCGCCATGCGCGCCAGAAACCGACGGTCGAACCGGAGCCTGCGACCGCGGTGGGCACCGGCTGACGATCTCCACTTCCTCCGCACGCTCTCGAACTCGTATCCTGCACTCGATGCTTGCAGTGATCCCGGTTCGAGAAGGAGGGCTTCCGGCCGGCGGTGCCGAGGTCGTCGCCGAATGCGGCGGTCGGGCCCTGCTGATCGGCGAGGGTACCGATGCCGCAGCGGTGCTTCTCGGAGGTCACGCCGAGGCAATCACCGTGATCGAAGCCGGGTCCTTCGCGCCGGCAGCGTGGGCTGTGGTCCTGGCCGAGCGACTCGGCGACGAGGCGCACATCGTGTTGCCCGGGTCACCCGACGGTCGCGACCTTGCCCCCCGTCTTGCCGCGGCGATGCAGCGCGATCTGTTCGCCGGGGCAATCGCCGTGACACCCGAACGCGTGCAGCTTGCTCGGCACGGCGGACTGGTGATCACCGACATCAACCCCGAGGGACCGTTCATCGCGACGCTGCAACCTGGCGTCCGCGGTGTCGATCCAGCGCCGGCGTCGATCGCGCCTGCCCCAGAGACGACGGTTGTCGACTTCGCACCATCCACGCAGGTCGATGTCCGCATCGTCGAAACCCTTGCGCCCGACGCAGCGACGATGGACCTCGCAGAGTCACCGCGAATCCTGGGCGGCGGAGCCGGGCTGTCGAGCACCGAGTCCTTTGCCCAACTCGCCGAGCTGTCCGGTCGCCTCGATGCGTCGATGGGTGCGACTCGCGTGATCACCGATCGCGGTTGGGTCGGTCACGAGCGCCAGATCGGAACAACCGGCGTTGTCGTGGACCCGCGCCTGTACATCGCGTTCGGGGTCAGCGGCGCGGTGCAGCACACCAGTGGTCTCGGCCAACCCGACCACATCATCAGCGTGAACACCGACCCGCACTGCCCGATGATGCAACTCGCCGATCTCGCCATCGTCAGCGATGCGAACGCGGTCGTCGCCGCACTGCTCCAGCGATTGACCGACCATGACTAACCCCAATGTCGACAAGCGCGATGTCGATGTCATCGTGGTCGGCGCAGGGCCCGCCGGGTCGTGTGCAGCACTCGTTCTGGCGCGTGCCGGAAAGTCGATCGTGCTCATCGAGCGCGGGCCGTTCCCGGGCAGCAAGAACATGTACGGCGGTGTCGTCTACCCGCGAATCCTCGACGAACTGATTCCGCAGTGGTGGCTGGAAGCGCCGATGCAACGCTGGATCACCCGCCGTGCGACGATGTTGATGACCGAGACCAAGGCGCTCACGGTCGACTTCCGCAGCCAGGCCTGGGGGCAGCCTCCCTACAACGGGGCAACGGCGTTCCGACCCGACTTCGACAACTGGCTCGCCGGGAAAGCGGTCGAAGCCGGTGCCGAACTGATCTGCAGCACAACCGTCACCGGCTTGTTGCACGACGCTTCCGGTTCGGTTTGCGGGGTCCGCACGGATCGACCTGACGGCGATCTGACCGCCGCGATGGTGATCGCGTGCGACGGCGTCAACAGCTTCCTGGCCAAGCAGGAGGGTCTGTACGGCGAGACCGACGCAGCGAACTACACCCTCGGGGTCAAAGAGACGTTGGCTCTACCCAAGGAAGTCATCGACGAACGCTTCGGCGTGCGTGGCACCGACGGTGTCGACATCGAGATCGTCGGATGCACCAGCGGCATCCCCGGCGGCGGTTTCATCTACACCAACATCGACACGATCTCGATCGGTCTCGTGCTGAAGCTGCCCCGACTCGCGGCGCAGAAGAAGCGACCGGAAGAACTGATCGCGCACATGAAGGCCCATCCCGCGATTGCGCCATTTGTCGAAGGTGGCGAGCTGAAGGAATACTCCGCCCACCTGATCCCCGAAGCGGGCTTATCGATGTTGCCGAAGCTCACCGCCGATGGCTTGATGATCACTGGCGACGCGGCGGCATTGTGCCTCGCCGCCGGGATCTGGCTGGAGGGTGTCAACTTCGCGATGGCCAGCGGGATGTACGCAGGGCAGACTGCGATCGATGCGCTGCGCAACAACGATTTCACGACCGCCGGATTGGCCGGCTACCCGCAGCGGTTGGAAGACACCTTCGTGATGAAGGACCACCGCAAGCTTCGGCGGGCACCGACGCTGATTCTTTCCGATCGGATGCAGGACATGTATCCCGAACTCGTGACCTCGATTGCAGAGCGGATGTTCCGGGTGGACAACCCTGATCCGAAACCGGGCCTGCGCCGGATCATCACCCAGGAACGCAAACGAATCGGGATTCGCCGGCGCGACCTCGCTCGCGACGGACTCGATGGATTGAGGACCTTCGGATGATCGAACGAGACATGACGTGGCCCGAGATCGCGTTCGAGGATCGAATCGCGACAGCCTCGTTCAACGTGCACCACACCGCCCACATCGTGGTGGACAGTCGTGCCTGCGAGGGCTGCAGCACCCGCGAGTGCATCGTTGCCTGCCCGGCCAACCTGTTCGTGCCGACGAGCGACGGCGGGATCCTGTTCAACTACGAACAGTGCTTCGAGTGCGGCACTTGCTACATGGTCTGCAACCGTGAGGGCGCGATCACCTGGAACTATCCCGAAGGCGGCCACGGAGTCGTCTTCCGCCGCACATGATCGTCGCATGTCTCAAGTGGGTCGATCAGCGACCCGAGGTGGACTCGACGGGTCACTCGACACCCGACGCCCGGTTCGGTGGGGTCTCGGCGGCCGATCAAGCGGCGCTCGAATGGGCGCTGCGTTGTCGCGACGCCCAGGCCAGCCAGGCCAGCCAGGCCAGCCAGACCGTGCTGGCCGTCACGGTCGGCCCGCCGGCGGCGCAAGCAGTGCTTCTCGATGCGATGGCCGTGGGGGCCGACAGCGCACTGCGCATCGACGCACCGTTCGACACCACCAGCCGTGTCGTAGCACAGTTGATCGCGGCCCAGATCACCGACGCGACGTACGTGTTCTGTGGCGATTACTCGTTCGATCGTGGGACCGGATCCGTTCCCGCGTTCCTGGCAGCCGAACTCGGTTGCGCGCAAGCCCTCGGCCTCGTCGCGATCACCATCGGCGAGACGGGCGATGGTGTCGCTGCAGCCGCCGACCGTGCTGACAGTGCTGACAGTGCTGGTGCTGGCATCGGGGCCCTCCGCCGTGTCGACGGCGGACGCCGCGACCGGCTTGCGATCACGGCGCCGGCCGTGCTGTCGGTCGAGGGTTCCACGGCGACCC
>JANOEM010000651.1:0-4127 GCA_031413195.1 Actinomycetes bacterium | reverse complement strand
TGACCCTCGTCTACGCCCGCATCGCAGACCGCACCGTCGCCGACGAATACTTCGCCGCCGCCGACAAAGTCGACCAGCTCTACACCACCCACTTGACAACATCACCGGCATAAGGGCCGAACTCAGTCGCCATCGGGAGCGACGTCACAGTGATTATGCGTGCAGATACCGAGCTTGGTCTCCGGCCGACGTCGACACTTACGTCAGGCGTTCCCACCGGGCACTCGGTTCGCTATCGCTCAATCGTGAGACCCTCAACCAGGGCTTGCATGGATGCGCGCGATCCGGAGACCATGTACAGGTAGTCGTTTGTAACAGCAAGGCCCATGTTGGACGGCTTGCCGGTTTGCTCAACAGTCTCGTTGTTCCACAGGTACCAGGTGAGGTCATCCGTTGTGATGCTGTCGGGGAACTCCTGACGAGTGAGGAGCGGTGATTCGTCGCCCGGATTCGCCTGCACGGTGAATGTCGCCAGAGCAGCCTCGTCTGGCACCCACCATCGTTCGAGCACGTAGAGGCCGTTCGCTCGGTCGTAGTCCTGAATGGCGTTCAGTGGTCTGGGGTCCTGGCGGAAACTGGACGGTGGCGTGAACCGCACCGTGACGGTGTCGTCGACGATCCATTCAGCGGGTGGGAGGATCGCGTCGGGCGGGTAGGTCGATCGGGGTGGGGCCGTGATGTCTCGAGTGATCGTGGGTGTCTCGCCGTAGTCGGGTGGCAGCGTGTACGGAATCGTCGGCGAGGTGATCGATGGGGGCGTCCATGGGGTCTCCACCGGAGTGATCTCAAGCGTTGGGTCGGTGACGGCCGCCGGATCTGATGGTTGCGGAGCGATTGCTGTTTCCGATGGCGAGGTTGCGTTCGGCGGTCCCACATTCTCGGCAGGGAAGCCAGCCTCATCGCCGCACCCGGCCATGAGAAGCGAACCCAGCCCGATTGCCACTGCGACATGCCGACCGGTGGAACTCAACAGGCACCCCCTCGCTCGTGAGGCTAGTCGCGGTCGCGGACGAAATCTCGACCAACATCGCTGGCCCCAGTTGCCGCGCGGAGCTGAACCGATCTGCGCGGTCTCCAGACCGGACATTCCGCTCGGTCACGGCTGCTCGGTGCTCGGCTCGGGCCGTTATGCCGGTGAAAGTGTGACGCCACGGTTGGGCCTCGGTCCCGTCGGAGATGACGTCCCTGTGACTGTGCCTGCCGATACCGAGCGGCCTCTCGGCTACATCAACGGTTGCGTCAGGCACGCCCACTGCGCACTACGCGCACGATCGCCGCGGGCCAGCACCATGCGGAATCCACTTCGTCGGTTGCCGTGTCATGACGGCGCTTGGAATCGCACTGCCCCCGTCTCGCACGCGGAGGTCTGCCGTGCAGGCGACTCCCCGAGGCAAGCACCGTCAACGAGGCTGCGGTTCCCGAGTGGCTCATCAAGATGCACCAGTAGCGAATTGGCGTTGTTGGTTGGACACGTGTAGTCGAGCGTCGGGTCGAGCGGGTCAACCGAGAGCGTGATCACGACTTGATTCGCGTCGGTGACGATGACTGGTTCCAGCACGTCGCCGGTCACGCCGTCGGCACACCCCAACCGAGTCACCAACACCGAGAACGATCTCGTCGCAGCAGTCACCACCGCACCCGGATCAATCGTCCAGGTGGCGGCCTCTCCGCCGGTCGCGCCCGCGGTTTCGTCCGCCGCAAGGCCCGACGGTGCGGCTGTCCCCGGTTGGCTCGTCTGCACCTCGATCGAGGTGTCGACTTGCACCGCTGCATCGCTGCCACAGCCCGCCACCCCGACGGAGACGAATGCCGCGGTCGTCAATACAAGTCGCAGCCCCACCGCGCCGACCCTAACTGCCGCTCTGTGCCATTTCGAACTGCCTGGATCGGGTGTGCGATAACGCTCCGCTCGATGCGCTGCTCGAGACCCCACATATCCGGCAGAGAGTATGTAGCTGTGCGCTGATCGAAGGATCCCCGGCCCACCGGTTGGGGCGCTTCTTCGGTTGGTCAGTCTCCTCGGCTCGTCTGGCTCACTAACCGGCTGACGCGCTTCGGTGCTGTCTTTACTTCGACGCGTCGACGAGCCTTGGAGGCGGCACCCACCGGTCGGGTGGGGAGCATCCGTGTGCTGTTGGAGCAGCTCACGGTGTCGTGTTCCACCGTCCCGGCAGGTGCGTGCCAACCCTGTTCACCTATCGAAAGGGATGGCCATGACCATCGTAGAGAATCACACCCAGATCACCGGCGGGGTCGACACCCACCTCGAGTTCCACGTCGCTGCAGCGGTCGACGCGAACGGCGGTGTGCTCGGCGTCGAGACGTTCTCGACCCGAGGCGCCGGCTACGCCCAGCTCGTTGCCTGGCTACAACGTTTCGGGCCGATCGACCGGGTCGGTGTCGAAGGCACCGGCTCCTATGGCACCGGGCTCACCCGACATCTGCGCAGCGAAGGCATCGTGGTGGTCGAGGTCGATCGACCCAACCGTCAAGCCCGACGCCGTCACGGCAAGTCCGACACCGTCGACGCCATCGCAGCTGCTCGAGCTGCGCTGAGCAGAACCGCAACCGGCCAGGCGAAGCATCGTGACGGCAACGTCGAAGCGATCCGGGTGTTGATGGTCGCCCGCCGATCCGCAGTCGATGAACGCATCAAAGTCTTGAACCAGATTCGTCACCTGGTCTTGTGCGCCCCCGAGCCGATCAGGGCCCGGTTCCATGGGCTCACCCCGACGTCGCTGTTGAACCAGACCTCGACTCTGCGGCCACGCGATCACGGAGATGTCGTCGACTACACCACGCTCATCACGTTGCGTGAGCTCGGCCGGCGGGCCAAGAACCTCCACGACGAGAACCTCCGGTTGAACAAACTCCTACGCCCACTGATCCGCCGGACCGCCCCCGGGCTCCTCGACGTCTACGGCGTCGGCTACGACACCGCGGCGAAGCTCCTCGTCGCTGCAGGCGACAACCCCGAACGTCTCCACTCCGAAGCGGCATGGGCACACATGTGTGGCGTCGCACCGATCGAAGCATCATCGGGCAAGACCAAACGGCATCGCCTCAACCGGGGCGGCAACCGCCAAGCGAACTCGGCGATCTACCACATCATGTTGACCCGCCTCAGCTACGACCAACGCACCCGCGACTACTTCGCACGACGATCCGCCGAGGGCAAGACCAACGGCGAGATCTGCCGGATTCTGCGCCGCTACATCGCACGCGAGGTCTACAAACAACTCCCACACCCGGCCTGATCCACGCCATCACGAGGCCGGGCCTCTGACTCGTCCGAACCGGCTCACACCCTCGGGTTGTGCAACACACGACATGTCGACCCCCGGCCTCCACGCGACCAACGACCTACCGGCGATCACCTGCACGGCGTGACCGAATACGCGCTTGCCCTCCACCCGAGTGGCTCATCTCTGTCTTGTCCACCACCCAGGACCGACCGCCCCAAAGAACCCCTTGACACACATACGCGCATCGAAGTGTTTGAGGTCAGGCCCCCGATTGGGCAGCGCATAATCCCACCTCTACAACCGGTAACCGGCATCGGGGACAGGCGTTGCTGCCCCTCCCCCACCGTGGCCATTCGGCGACGCCGACGTGACGTTGCTTGGCGGTGAGATGCAGCACCTGAAATGCACGGATAACCGCACATATCCGTGCGACGCTCGACGACTCATCGCGCAGGGATGCGTGCGACGCTCGACAGCTCACCGCGCGCCGAGCTCGACATGCCAGCTGTCGGTGAATATGCGGCGGGCTTCCGCCGGGCGAAGGCGACCGACTTCGCCGGAAGTCCAGCGCGGCGCCGAGCGTTTCGGACTGGGATTATCGCTCGGGTTGGGAACGCTGTGCACGCCCTGGTGGAGGAAGGTTGTTGATTCCTTCGTGCGATGGCTTCAGCAGGCAGGGATGTTGGTGATGTAGCTAGGTGGCACGTGGCAGGGTCAGTGTTCGTGGCGGTGGTGGAGGTCGGGTAGGTGGGGGTGTCGGTGGATGAGTTGGGGGTGCTGATGGTCGTGGGTGTGACGGCTTGATGTGACGGGTTCGGCGTGGTGGTCGTGGTGGTCGTCGTGGGTGTGGTCGTGGGTGTGTTGCGATGGTTTGTGTTGGTG
>JANOEM010000650.1:0-6461 GCA_031413195.1 Actinomycetes bacterium | reverse complement strand
CCCGACCACGCACGCGTGACCAACGGTGGCAGCCGAGTCGGGAGTTCGGGCTTTTTCTATGCGCCGACCGTGGTCGCCGATCTCCGTCAGGACGACGAGATGATCCAGAACGAGATCTTCGGCCCGGTCATCACGGTGCAGAAGTTCGCCGACGAGGACGAGGCGGTCAGGTGGGCCAATGGCGTCGAGTACGGCCTCGCGTCATCGGTGTGGACCAAGGACTTCGGACGCGCGATGCGGATGTCGAAGCGACTGGACTTCGGATGCGTCTGGATCAACACCCACATCCCGCTCGTGGCCGAGATGCCCCACGGCGGTTACAAGAAGAGCGGTTACGGCAAGGACCTGTCCGCCTACGCGCTCGACGACTACACCCGGATCAAGCACGTCATGGCCAACATCGAGAGCTGATGTAGCTCGGAGGTATCGGCTCGCAAGCTCATCGCTCTCGGAATGCATCCCATGCGTCTGTGAACACCCGCACGATCGTGTCGCCGATGAATCGCAGCTCGTCCGGTCCGCACGTGAGCGGCGGGGAGAGCACCACGACGGGGTCGGCACGGTCGTCGGCCCGGCAGAACAGTCCGGCCTTGTACAGCGCCGGCGACAGCACGCCGCGCAACAACCACTCGCATTCCTCGTCGTCGAACGTAGTCTTCGTCGCCTTGTCCTTGACGAGTTCGGCAACACGGAAGTATCCGCATCCACGCACGTCGCCGACGATCGGGAGTTCTCCGATGCGCGCCATCACCTCGTCGAACACCGGCTCGTTGCGCAACACGTTGCCCGGGAGGTCCTCACGTTCCATCACGTCGAGGTTGGCCATCGCTACCGCGCAACTGACGGGGTGCCCGCCGAACGTGAATCCGTGGAGGAAGACACGATCGTTCTCGAGGAACGGTGCGGCGAGCCGGTCGCTGACGATCACTCCGCCGAGCGGCGCGTAACCGCTCGTGACACCCTTCGCGAATGTGATCATGTCCGGCTGGTACCCGAACCGGTCGCACCCGAACCAGTGGCCGAGGCGCCCGAAGGCGCAGATCACCTCGTCGCTGACGAGGAGCACGCCGTACCGGTCGCAGATCTCGCGGACTCGTTGGAAGTAGCCCGGGGGTGGCACCAACGCGCCGCCCGTGTTCTGGACGGGCTCGAGCACCACGCAGGCGACCGTGTCGGGTCCTTCCATCACGATCCGAGCCTCGATGTCATCGGCAGCGGCAAGCGGATCGGCCCCAGGAGCGCTGCGGTAGCTGTTGGTGTTCATCACTTTCACCGTCCCCGGGAGCAGAGGTTCCCAGGGGTTCTTGATCGACGGGACGCCGGTGATGGAGAGCGCCCCGAGCGTGGTGCCGTGGTACGCGTAGTGGCGACTGATGACCTTGCGTCGCATCGGCTGTCCGATCGCAGCGAAGTATTGCACAGCGAGCTTCCATGCGCTCTCCACCGCTTCGCCGCCTCCGGTGGTGAAGAACACTCGGTTCAAATCGCCGGGCGCCAGGTTCGCGAGCCGCTCGGCGAGTCTGATGCCGGGCTCGTGACCGAAGCTCCACAACGGGAAGAAGCCGAGCGTCGCGGCCTGGGTCGTGGCGGCCTCCGCCAGTTCCATTCGGCCGTGGCCGACCTGCACGGTGAAGAGCCCGGACAGACCGTCGAGCAGGCGATGGCCGTTCTGATCAAAGATGTAGTTGCCCTCGCCGCGGGTGATGATTGGCATCGGCTCACGCTGGAACGACCCCAATCGGGTGAAGTGACCCCACAGGTGACGCCGGGCGGATGTTTGCAGATCATCGGGTTCGGGACGGCTGCTCAATGCGCGCCCCACGCGTATGTCTGCTTCACGAGCGACAGGTAGATGAAGGTCTCGGTGTTGCTCACGCCGGGTACGGCCCGAATTCGATTGGTCAATCCGAGGAGCGCCGCGTCGTCTGGAACGACCACTTCGCACATCATGTCGAACGAACCGGCAGTGACGACGAGGTACTCGATATCGGGGAAGGATTCCAGAGTCGACGCGATCGAGTCGGTCGGTCCTTCGGTTCGTACCCCGATCATGGCCATCCGCCGATATCCGACCACCATCGGGTTGGTGACAGCGACCACCTGGACGACTTCGCTGTCCATCAATCGCTGCAATCGTTGTCGAGCAGCCGCTTCCGAGAGACCGATTTTCGCACCGAGCTTGGTGTAGGAGATGCGCCCATCTATTTGCAGCTGCTCGATGATTGCGCGGTCGGTCTCGTCGACATGTGTCCCTTTGCGATCCACCCGTTCTCCTTACCCGATCTGTCGGCAATGGATACTTGCCGTCTTCTCGGTCGACAGCAAATGAATCCGTTGCGAACATGTGAACAGACAACGAGATCCTTGGCGCGCCTTTGGTTTGTGTGACACGATCTGTGCCTGACGGACCGGCCCGCACGCAAGTCCGGCATCGCCATCGATCGGGAAGGACGCAACAGCATGAGCGGAGAACGCGGCAGCGTTGAGCTTGTCGATGTCACCAAGCAGTTCGGGTCGATGGTCGCGGTCGATTGCTTGAACCTCGAGATCCACGCCGGTGAGTTCTTGTCGTTGCTCGGTCCGAGCGGATGCGGCAAGACGACCACGTTGCGGATGTTGGCCGGCTTTGAACAGCCCGACATCGGATTCATCCGGATCAGTGGAGAGTTCGTGCAGGGCGTCGCTCCATACAAGCGGGACGTGAACACGGTGTTCCAGCACTACGCGCTCTTCCCCCACATGACGGTTGCCGAGAACGTGGCATACGGCCTCCGCCAGCGACGCACGCCAAAGGCCGACATTGCAGGACGGGTTGCCGAGGCACTCGACATGGTCAAGATGACCAAGCTCGCCGACCGGAAGCCGAAGCAGATGTCCGGCGGCCAGCAGCAGCGTGTCGCTGTGGCGAGGGCACTGGTCAACCGGCCGAGCGTACTGCTGCTCGACGAACCGCTCGGAGCCCTCGACCGCAAGCTCCGTGAGGAGATGCAGATCGAACTGAAGCTGCTCCAGAGTCAACTCGGGATCACGTTCGTCTTCGTCACCCACGACCAGGAAGAGGCGATGGGGATGAGCGACCGGATCGCGATCATGCTCGATGGTCACGTCGAGCAACTCGCCGACCCGGAGAGCGTGTACGAACGGCCGACCTCGGCGTTCGTGGCCGGGTTCATCGGCCGCAACAACTTCTGGCGAGGGAGCTCCACCGGACGTGGCGTGCGCGCGAGCGACGGCACGATCTTTTCGTCATCCAGCCCCGAGGAACGGGTGGCCGAGGGCGAACCCGCGCTCGCTGCGGTGCGACCCGAATCGATCCTACTCAGCGCGACCGACCCGGGTTTGACCGAGAACGTCGTCGGTGGCACCGTCGCAGGCGTGTCGCACTACGGTGACGTGCTGCAGTACGTGATCAGAACAGCTTCGCGTGATGTCATCTCGTTGCTCCCGCGCCAAGGAGCACCGCGGCTCACCCCCGGTGACCAGGTCTGGTGCCACTGGAACGCATCAGACGTGTATCAATTCTCTGCCGATCAAGCCGATTTGGTGATCCAAGACCCGGCCGACGACGCCTTGATGGCATGACCGAATCTCATCTCGAACATCCACAACATCCACAAGGAAGCAGCGCATGACCCGTCGCAACGAAACCACGAACATCTTGATCTCCCAGCAAGCAGCTCAAAGGCTCTCGCAGATGGTCAGCAGGCGGACGTTCCTCGCCATGACCGGCGGGGTCGCAGCGGCCGCGGCCCTGGCCGCATGTGGCAGCGATTCGTCGGGCTCAGGCGACCAGACGCTCAACATGTTCACCTGGGCCGAGTACAACGACCCCGACCTGCTCAAGTCGTGGGGCAACATCAACCTGACCATCTTCAACTCGAATGAGGAAGCGATCCAGAAACTGGTCCAGGGAGGTGGGTCGTCCGGATTCGACATGGTCGTGCCGACCGGTGTTTACATCCCGCAACTCGTCGCGGCAGGTTTGCTGAAGAAGCTCGACAAGACCAAGATCCCGAACTTCTCCAACCTCGATCCCGCGTATGCCAACCAGACGTGGGACCCGGGCAACACCCACAGCGTCTGCAAGAACTGGGGGAGTACCGGCTGGATCTATGACACCACGGTCGTCACCACGGAGATCAAGACCTGGGCCGATTTCATCGCCGCCGCACAAGGTGAGGCCAGCGGCAAGACGAGCATTCTCGATACGGCACCGAACCTGACCGGCATGTACTTCTGGGCGAACGGGATCGACTGGACCACCGAAGACGTCAACGATCTCGATGCGTGCGAGGAGTTCCTGGTCAACGAGTTCGCAACGCACATCAAGGCATTCGACTCGTACCCGGGCATCAACCTCACCTCCGGCAGCTACGCGCTCTCGATGGTCTGGAATGGCGACGCTCGACAGGGATTGGTCGGCGTCGAAGAGTCAGGCGGCGACCTCAGTCAGTACAAGTGGGGCCTCGGCGCTCCCGAAACCGAGCTCTGGATGGACAACTGGTGCATCCTCGAAGAAGCCAAGAACGTCGATGCTGCCTACGACTTCATCAATTTTATCCTCGACCCGCAGAACAGTCTCACCGACCTCGAGTTCCACGGCTACAACACCGGTATTCAGGGCGTCGAGGAACTCGCTGCCGACGTGTCCTTCAAGGACATGATCTTCTTCACCGAGGAAGAGGTGTCACGGCTTCGTTCGGGCGCCGTCAACACGGCCCAGGACCGACTGGTCTCGATCTACAGCAACGTGAAGGCCAAGGCCGGAGGCTGACGTGACGGCAACCGTTGGCGCGTCGGCCGGGCCTCCGCCCCGCAAGTTTCGGCTGCACGCGCCCCGGTTCGCCCTGGCAATTCCAAGCTTCGTCTGGTACGTCTTCCTGTTCGCGATCCCGGTCGGCCTGGTCCTGGTCAACAGCTTCGGGACCAAGGTCGTCGGAACCCCGGGCAAGGTCGATCTCAGCTCGCCAACCCTTGACCGATATCGAGAGGTGGTCAACGGTTCGTTCCGCACGGTTCTCTGGCAGACGATGCAGACATCGATCGTCGGCACCGTGTTGTGCCTGGTGATCAGTTTCCCGGTGGCCTACTACCTGGCATTCAAGGTGAGTGCCAAGGCCAAGGTGGTCGTGTTGGCCCTGCTGATGGTGCCGTTCTTCACGAATTTCCTGCTCCGAACGCTGGCGTGGAAGATCGTTTTGCAACCGAAGGGCTTCGTGTCCAACTTCTTGCAGGACACGCACTGGTACACCCTCGGTCAGGCGTTGCGAGATGGTCCGATCCAGATCCTCGACACACGTGCGGCCGTGCAGTTGGCAATCGTCTACAACTACCTTCCCCTGATGATCTTCCCGTTGTGGGTCGCGCTCGATCGTGTCGAACTCCATCTGCGAGAGGCCTCCAAGGATCTGGGTGCAAATCGGCTGCGCACGTTCATCCAGGTGACCTTGCCGCTCGCGATGCCTGGGATCGTGGCCGGCATCATCCTGGTGTTCGTACCTCTGTCAGGTGACTACGTGACCGCCAAGCTGCTCGGAGGAGTCAAGGGCAACATGATCGGCGCGTCCGTCGCCGAGCAGTACTTCAACGCCCAGAATGCGGCTGCAGGATCTGCGATCGCCGTGTCGCTGATCATCTCGATCCTGCTCGTGCTCGGAGTCGCGGCGGCCGTCGCCTGGTTCTTGCGAAGAATTCTGGCAGCCAATCGGCGAGTGACGGTTCCGGTTCGATGACATCCGCAACTCACGACGCACCGCAGGCGCCATCGCTGCTGAATCGAATCGGGTCGCGACTCGCCGGATGGCTGCTCCCCGGCTGGACAGCGCTCGTGATCCTGTTTCTGTTTACGCCGATCTTCTTTCTGATCGCGATGTCGTTCAACGATTTCAAGACCATCTTCGTCTGGACCAAGTTCTCCACCCGTTGGTGGGGCGAGATGTGGGACAACACGACGATGATCGATGCACTGGTCACGTCGATCGAAGTCGCCGTGATCAGCACCCTGTTGGCGTTGATCCTCGGCACCCTTGCGGGCATCGCCCTGGCTCGCAAACCCGGCAAGTGGACCGCCGGCTTCGTCGCGATCGTGTTGCTCATCCTGGTGACGCCCGAGATCGTGGATGGTGCAGGACAGCTGAGTTGGTTCGTGAAGCTCGACGGTCCGTTTCGGGAGGGTTTGACTCCGATCGTTCTCGTCCACACCGTGTTCAGTTCTGCCGTGGTCACGCTGATCGTGCGTGCCCGCGTCGCTGGTCTTGACGCCCGGCTCGAGGAGGCTGCTGCAGATCTCTTCGCAACACCGACGAGAGCTTTCTTCCAGATCACGCTTCCACTCGTGATGCCAGCTGTCCTGTCGGGCGGAATGCTGGCCTTCACGCTCAGCTTGGACAACGTCGTCGCGACGAGCTTTGTCAGCCCTGCCGGAACCACGACGTTCCCGAACTACGTCTTCGGACTGTCGG
>JANOEM010000649.1:0-1743 GCA_031413195.1 Actinomycetes bacterium | reverse complement strand
AGAAGAGATCGGCGAGATCGACCTCGCCATCGACTGGGCCCACCAGGCATCCGACCACGATCCCTGGCACCAGGCGCTGAAAGCGGCCGAGTATTGGTGCGACCTCCTGGCATGGCACCGGCCAGCCGAGCTGTTGGCGGCGCGACACAACGTGTTCCAGCGGTGGCCATCGGCTACGACCGCGACTCGTCTACACCAAGCTGCGGGTACCTCGTGGCCCGACTACCACGACGACGTCCTTGCCACACTGGCATCGAGGCCGGCTGAATCCGTGCTGTTCTGTCTCGGCGCACTCAAGGATCCTCGGCTTGCCTGGGAGCAGGCACTCACCCTCGGTCTCGACGACGACCGCGTCTGGGCCGAACTTGCGAACGCATACGAACCGGTCGACCCGCTCGCCGTCCTGCCGATCCACCAGCGACTCGTCGACCACGAACTCGTCAACGCCGACGCCCACCACTACCGGCTCGCCGCCCGCCGTCTCGCCAAGATGCGCAAGCTCGCCGCTGGGACCGATCAGCTGCCCGATGTCGACGCGCTCATCGCCGGTCTGCGCGAGACGCACCGGCGGCGTCCGCGGCTCCAGCAGGAGTTCGACAAGGCTCGTCTGCCCTGACGCTCAGCGCCGACCAGCGGCGAGCGCAGCTCGGGTACGATGTCGACATGGCCAAGACCGCCGACGGCCTGCGCGAGGAGGTGCTCGCGCTCCCTGCCCTAGAGCGAGCGCGAATCCGGCGACGCGGGCACACTCACCTGGGATGAAATCGAGCAGCGGTTCGCCGAGCGCCACAGCCAGCGCGGAGCGCGAGCCTTCGCGTCGAGTACCACGAACTCGTCGAACCTTCCCACTCGATGTTGGCCGCGTGAAGCTGCGCCCAGATGTCGGATTCCGTGACCCCAGGCCGCGTGGCGGCGAACATCCGCTCGAAACCGTCGTGACACGCCTTTGCCGACAAACGTTGCGCCTGGATCTCCTCAGGCCCTTTGACAGCGCGTGCTCGATAGATCGCCGGTTGGCCGTTGACGACCCTCACGCCACGAGCTTCGAGCGCGACGGCTTGGAAGGGCGACAGCCGGTCGATGCCGACGCGCGGGTCGTCGGGCGACGTGCGACGAACGAGCGCAGCGATCTCATCAGCCCAGACCGCGAGCGTGGCATCGAAGTGGTCATCGCCGTCACTCATGTACCCGACCGGCCGAGCGATGTGTACGACGTCGACGGTGTCGAGATGACCGTGGTAGGCGGGGTGCCCGGCAACCCAGTCGAACAGCTCGGTCGTCCCGTCTGCTCCGACGAAGAGATAGCGGCAGTCGTGGTTCAGCGCGTAGACCTGTACGTTGCGGCTGTCGGTGGCGTAGCGGATGCTCACCGGGTCGTAAATGAGCAGCGTCGGAACGTCGAGCTCCTGCATCAGCTTGATCAGCCGCTGCTTGCGGTACTGCCGCATGCTGCGAACGGTTGCGTCTGGGAGGGTCTCGACCACAGCGGCCTTCTCTCGTATTGGGCAGTCACCAAATGCTACGCCGACGCTACCGCCCCGACCCCGGACGTTCGGTTGCAGCGATGTGGCGGCGGGGGCAGCAAAGTGGCGGGGGCCCGATTTGAACCTGCGACCTGCGGGTTATGAGCCCACATCCGAACAGTTTCTGCGTACCTGGCAGAGCGCTTTTCACCTACTCAGAGCGCATTTCGTGTTGACCGCTGTTCCACCCTGTGTACCGCTGTTTACCGTTGTGTTGGTA